>JBCBSO010000375.1:0-4571 GCA_039819205.1 Actinomycetota bacterium | reverse complement strand
CATCGCCCTCGAAGGTCTGGCCCTCGACCCAGGTGGAGGGCAGCTCACCGTCGGCCCAGAACAGGACGACCGGATCGAAGCCATCACCGTCGAGCAGCACATTGGCCGGCTTGAGGTCGCGGTGCAGTACCCCGTGGCGGTGGGCATAGTCGAGCGCCGCACCAACCTGTTCGAGCAGCTGCATCGCCGCAGCGGGTCGCCACGGCGACCGATCGAGGGAGTCGGCGAGACTACCGCCACGCAGCAACTGCATCACGAGGTACGCCCCGTCGGGATCTCGCCAGTAGTCGTACAGCGGCGCGATATGTGGGTGTTCCAACTGCGCCACGAACTGCGCCTCGGCTTCGAACCGCTTGACGAAGCCGGAGCGGTTGGCCAGCTCGGGCCGGATGACCTTGATCGCCACCTCGCGACCGATCGACGCTTGGTACGCCCGGTACACGACGCCCGACGCACCGAGGCCCAGCTGCTCGCGCACCTCGTACCCGCGGATCGCCTGCCCGAATCCTTGCCGCGGAACACCTTTCGGGGCGCGGTCGGTACGTAGCGTCGGGAAGTCGCTCGGCAGGCCCGGTGGATCGACCTGCACCACGTCGACGCGGCCGATTCCCTTGTAGTCGGCTGTGCCCAGGCCGCGCGTCGGAATCGGGGCGCGGTCCGCAAGCTCGGCGGGAAGCAGGGTTTGGCCACCGTGCGCCGACGACATGATCCGGCTCACGCGATTTAGCACGGGGCCGAAGTAGTCGCCATCGCGCTCGGATGCAGGACCTTCATCGACCGCCATACGCACCTGCAGCGGCGTGTCGGTTGGCCACGGCTCCGACGCCAATGCGAGCTGCGCATCGATCGCCGACTGCACCCCGTCAGCGGCATCGGCGAACACCGCGTAGATACCATCGCCAGTGCCCTTGAACACCGTCCCGCGGTTGGTCTCAACTGCGTCGGTCAAGATGGCGTCATGGCGGGTCAGTGCACGCTGCATCGCCTCCGGATTGGCTTCCCACATCGACGTCGAATCCGCCAGGTCGGTCGCCAAGAACGCAAGGCGAGGCTCATCGGGGTCGGAGTGGTAGTCGAGTTCTGCTGCGTGATCGAGAATCTGCGCATGGAGTGCCCGCAGGCTCGGTGACGGATCGATTCCCAGATCGTCAACCAGCGTCGAACGTGTTGCGTCGTATACCCGCAGCGCCTCGGTCTGCCGGCCGGCTCGATACAGGGCCAGCATCTGTTGCTCGCGAAACCGCTCCCGATACGGAAACTCGATCGTCAGCGTCTCTAGCTCAGCGACCAACTCGGTATGCCGACCAAGCCGCAAATCGGCATCGATACGTCGTTCGAGCGCTGTCAGCCGTCGCTCGGTGAGACGCGTGATTTCCCCCGTCAACGACGATTGATCGCCGAGGTCGGCGAATGCGGGCCCCGTCCACATGGCGAGCGCATTCGCCAGTTCGGCGCTGGCCGACGCGGCATCGGTTCGCAACACCGTCGTCGCCCGGTCGATGGCCGCCTCGAACCCGAGCACATCAAAGTCGAGACCGGCGGATTGCACGAGGTACGCACCGGGAGCGGTCCGCAGCGGAAACTGGTCGCCCAGCGCGCGGCGCAGCTTGGACACATGCACTTGAAGCGCCTTGCGCGCCGTCGGCGGCGGGTCGTCGCCCCACAACGCGTCGACGAGCTGGTCGACCGATACGGCGTGGTCGCAGTCGATCAGCAGCCGTGCCAGGAGGAGGCGCTGTTTCGGCCCGCCGATATCAACCGGTTCTCCGTCGACGAGAACAGTGAGCGGGCCGAGCGCTCGAACGATGAATTGCGATGCTGACACTGCGGGCCCCCCTTTGCGACCGCAGGCATCATCGTACGCGGCGGTTAACAACCGGTTTCCGTGGCCACCTCGGCCGTGTTCTCAACGCCCCGAACGGTACGGTCCACTACTGACATGGCGAACGACATCGTGCTGCTCGATGGCGGGATGGGCAAGGAGCTGCGGAACATCGGAGCGCCGTTCCGTCAGCCGGAGTGGTCGGCGCTTGCTCTCATGCAAGCACCCGAACGGGTCGCCGAAGCGCATCGCAACTTCATCGACGCGGGCGCCACGGTGATCACTACGAGCAACTACGCCGTGGTGCCGTACCACCTCGGCGACCACCGGTTCGGCGAACGGGGCGCCGAGCTGACCGCGCTCGCCGGCACGCTGGCCCGTTCTGCCGCCGACGACGCAGGGGCCATCGTCGCCGGGTCGCTCCCACCGCTGTTTGGTTCATATCGCTCCGACCTGTTCGATCCCGAGCGGGCACCTGAGTTGCTCGACACGATCGTGTCGGCGTTGGCCCCCTTTGTCGACGTCTGGCTTGCCGAGACCCTTAGCAGTGTTGCCGAGATCCGCGCCGCGCTCGCCGCACTCGACCGTCACGGCGACGACCGTCCCCGGTGGGTGTCGTTCACCCTCGACGACCATCACTTCGGTCATGCGCCCAACCCGGCGCTGCCGTCGGGTGAATCGATCTCCGAGGTCGCCGCGTTGCTATCAACGGAACAGCGCGTCGCTGCGGCCCTGATCAACTGCTCGCTCCCCGAACACATCACCCCGGCGCTCGAGGAGCTGCGGTGGGGTGTGGGCGACACGGTTCGTATCGGCGGCTACGCCAACGCGTTTCCGCCTGCCCCCGAGACCCGCTATGAGGCGAACGAAGCGATCCACGAGCCGCGCCCCGACCTCACGCCCGAGCGCTACGCCGACATCGTCGAGCAGTGGGTCGATGGAGGCGCAACGATCGTCGGCGGCTGTTGCGACATCACGCCGATGCACATCGCCGAATTGGCGCGACGATTGGATCGACGCGTGGCCGACGGCGTCAGCGCAAGGTGACTCCCGCCGAACCGTCGACCACCGACCCGATACGCGCGGCCTGATGGCCGGTCGCGGACAACTCGGCGAGGGCGCCGTCGACTTCGCCGGGATCCACACCGAACACGAGCCCGCCAGAGGTCTGTGCGTCGGCCACCAGCAGCCGGTGCACCTCGTCGTAGCTTTCGGCGTCGAGGAGCTCGTCACCCCACTCGAGGTTGCGGCGTGAGCCGCCGGGAACCATTCCCGCATGGGCGAGCTCTACCGCACCCGGCAGGAACGGCAACGCGTCGAAGTCGACGATCGCCCGCACATCCGACTCCACCGACATTCGGCCGAGATGCCCCAACAAGCCGAACCCGGTCACGTCGGTGCATCCGGTGGCACCAGCGGCGATCGCCACTCGGCTGGCGTGGTCGTTGAGCCGCACCATCGAGTCGACCGCAGCAGCGGCCACGTCGGCACCCGCCTCGTCGGCCTTGATCGCCGTGGTCACCACACCAACGCCGAGCGGTTTGGTCAGGATCAGCGCATCGCCAAGGCGCAGTCCGGCGTTGGTGAGCACCCGGTCGGGATGAACCTCTCCGGTCACGGCCATGCCGTACTTCGGTTCCGGGTCGTCGATCGTGTGTCCACCGACCACGACGAAGCCTGCCACGCGGGCGATGTCGCGCCCTCCGGCCAGCACGTCGCCGAGCAGTTCTGTGGGCAGCTCGTCGCGATTCCAACCGACGAGGTTGAGCGCAAACAGCGGGCGCCCACCCATCGCGTACACATCGGAGACACTGTTCGCCGCCGCCACCCGGCCCCACGTGCGCGCGTCATCGACCACCGGCGTGATGAAGTCGGCGGTTGATACCAGGGCGCGCTCGTCGTCGAGCCGCCACACCGCCGCATCGTCGCCGGTGTCGGCGCCGACGATGAGTTCGTCGGGCGCGTCGTCGTGCAGATCGCGCATCACGTGCGCGAGCTCGCCTGGGGCGAGCTTGCAGCCTCAACCAGCGCCGTGGCTGAACTGGGTGAGACGAATACGTTCGACGTCGGTCACGAGTTCACCCTCCTTTTGGCGCCGGGATTGCAGGACCGCTCACCATATCGGTGGCGCCGCTCCTACGATCCAGACCGTGATCTCGCGGGTGGCGACACTCCTGTGCGCAGCATTGTTCGCGCCGGTCTTGGTGTTTCTCGCCGTGCCGGCCACGCCCGCCGAGGCTGCAACGACGGACCTCCTCGTTGGCGACTCCGTGATGGCGGGCATGACCGCCAGCGCCCGATCGTCGCTCCCCAACCATCGGTTCGATGCACAGGTCTGCCGGCGTGTCGTGTCCACCAGCTGCAGCTACCAAGGCAACCGGCCGTCGACGGCGCTCAACGTGATCCGTGCCAACGCCGGCGCGATCGATCGAGCGATCGTCGTGGCGGCCGGCTACAACGACCACACGATCACCAGCGCGATCGACCAGGTGATGGCCGAGGCGCGCCGCCAGGGAGTTCCCCACGTCGTATGGCTCACCTACCGCGTCGCTGGCAGCTATCCGGGTGAGCTGCGCAATCACAACGCCAACCTGTGGGCCAAAGCGGCGCAGTACCCGGACCTGACCATCGCCGACTGGGCAGGTCGCAGCGCTGGGCGCGGCGACTGGGTGGCCGGCGATGGTTTGCACCTCAACTCCAGCGGCGGACGCGCAATGGCCCAACTCATCAACGAAGCGCTCAACTCGCT
>JBCBSO010000374.1:0-4590 GCA_039819205.1 Actinomycetota bacterium | reverse complement strand
GCCACGCACCTTGGCGATCGTGGGTTGGGGCAAACGATGCAGTGCAAGACACACGTCGTTGACCGCGCGCATCGCCGCTAGTTGATGCGGCCGCTCGCCGTCATCGCGGCCCGTCAGGTCGGCGCCGGCACAGAAGTTGCCGTCGGCACCGGTGATGACCACGGCACGAACGTCGGACTGGCCGGCCAACTCGCGGAATTGGTCGCGCAATTCATCCCACATCGCGCCGTCGATGGCGTTCAGCCGTTCTGGTCGACGCAGTGTGATCTCGACGATCGAGTCGTCGCGGCGAACGGTGATCGACTGCAGTTCGATCGTGGTGGTGGCCATGTCGAGCGACGATACTGACCACGATGGGGTACAACCCGTACCGGAAGTACCGGGCCAAGCCGGCTGACTACGTCGCGGTGACCGCCGCATTGGTCATCGCTGCCGCCTTGGTCGTCTGGGCGTTCTTCGGCTGAGGACCGCCACGGCGGGAATGGCTGCAGCCGGCGGTCAGAACGCGTCGCGCACAAGGCGTAGATGCCCGCCCACCACCGCGGCCACGTCGAAGCGGACACGGTCGCTGCGTACACCGTTGGCGCGCATCCAGGCCACGGCGAGGCGGCGGATGCGTTGCTGCTTGGCGCGGTCGACAGCCAGCTCGGGCCGGCCGAACTGTTCGCTGGCGCGCGCTTTGACCTCGACGAACACGATCACGGAACGATCGTCGGGTGCGACGACCAGGTCGAGTTCGCCGCCGCTGGTACGCCAGTTGCGGGCCAGCACGGCGTAGCCGCTGCGCTGATAGGCGCGGGCGGCCAGCTCTTCGCCGAATCGGCCGCGAGCGCGTCGTGCGGCGTAGGTCACGGGGCGGCCTCCTGTCCGTGATCTCCTGTCGAAGATCTCCCGTTCGGGGATTCTGCAGTCCGGGGACGGGGCCGGCACGGGCCCGAGGCCGAGCACGGTACCGCCGACCAACACCGCTCCGAAATTCCGGGGATTCCCCGCGCCACGCGCCGGATTCAGCACACAGAACTGCTCTCCGCCCACCTCGTCCTGGACGAAAGCGTCGCTGACATGAACTCCAGGTGGTTGCGAGACAAACGCTGGGTGAAATCGGCCGGGTGAAGGCAGGGCGCCATTGCCGACCTCCGCACCGGGCACTAGGCACTGCGGCGGCGATCCTGAGGAGGGCATCGGTTGATGAAGGGTGAGTTGTATTCCAACTGGCGCCGGGGCGCTGCCGCGCTCGCTGCGCGCGCTCTCGTCGTCGCAGCATGCGGCGACGACGACAGCTCCGATAGCAGCTCAGAAGGGATCCAAGCATCGGGTTCATCGGCGATGGGCGCGGCGATGGCCGCCTGGGTATCGGAATACAACCGCATCGCCGACGCGTCGTTCGAGTACGCCGCGATCGGCTCGGGCGGAGGTCGCGATCAGTTCCTCGAGGGGATCACGGTGTTCGCCGGCTCCGACGTGCCGCTGAACGACGAGGAGTATGCCGCCTCAGTCGATCGGTGTGCCGGCGATCAGGGGGCGGTGAACCTCCCGCACTTCGTGTCGGCGATTGCGGTGTTCTACAACCTCCCTGAAATCGAGGGCGAGCAACTCAACCTGCCCAACGACGTGTTGGCCAAAATCTTCCAGGGCGATATCACCAACTGGTCCGACGAGGAGATTGCCGCAGCAAATCCCGACCTCGACCTCCCCGACCGCTCGCTCGAGGCAATCGTGCGCAACGACGACAGCGGCACCACCGAGAACTTCACCGAGTATCTCGACGCTGCTGCGCCCGGTGTATGGACTGGTGGGGTGTTCGGCGAGTGGTCCGAAGAAGGGCCCTCCGGCGTGGGCAGTGCGCAGTTCACTGAAGGTGTCGTCGCCGCCGTCGCCGCCGGCGAAGGCTCGATCGGTTACGCCGACCTCGGCCAGATCGGCAATCTGCCCGCAGCGGCGATCGGCGTCGCCGATGGATTTGCGCCACCGACCGCCGACGGCGCGTCTGCAGTGTTCGCCGCGTCAGAGCGACTCAACGGCAACAACGAGCTCGACTTCGCCTACGAGCTCAACCGAACCCCGGACTCCGCCGACGTGTACCCGCTGTCGTTCGTCGCCTATCACATCGTGTGTGTCGAGTACGACGACGCCGACACCGCCGCGCAGGTACGCGACTTCATGACGTTTGTCGGCTCAGAAGACGGTCAGCAGATCGCCGAGGAGCTCGCCGGTTCCACACCGCTGAGCAACGACCTGCGCAACCAGCTGGCTGCGACGATCGACGCGATCGGCCCGTGACCCCACCCAAAAACCGGGGATTCCAGGCGCTAGGCGCCGGATTTCGCAAACAGAAGCGTTAGAACTCGCGCTTTTCGCGGATCTTGGCGGCCTTGCCCTTGCGATCGCGCAGGTAGTACAGCTTCGCCCGGCGCACGTCGCCGCGCTTGACGACCTCGATCTTCTGCACGGTCGGGGTGTGCAGGGGGAACGTGCGCTCGACGCCGACGCCGTAGCTCAGCTTGCGCACCGTGTAGGTCTCCTGCAGGCCGCCACCCTGGCGGCCGATCACGTCGCCCTGGAACACCTGGATGCGCTCTTTGCCGCCCTCGACGACGCGCACGTGCACCTTCAGCTCGTCCCCGGCTTGGAAGTCGGGGATGTCGTCGCGTAGCGACGGGGCGTCGATCAGATCGGTGGCTTTCATGGCGTCGTCCTGGGTCGTCAGAGCTCGCAGCTCGGTGATGAGGGCCGGTCAAGGATACGGGACCGCGGGGAACTCTTCCAACAGGCCCTGCTCGTCGGCGGAAAGTCCGCCGCGTCGCTCGATCAGATCGGGACGGTCGCGCACGGTGCGGTGCAGGCGCTGAGCCGTACGCCAGCGCTCGATCGCGCCGTGGTCACCGCTGCGCAGCACGTCGGGAACATCCCACCCGCGCAGCTCGGCGGGACGGGTGTACTGCGGCTCTTCGAGCAAACCGTCGGCGCCGAAACTCTCCGTGCGGGCGCTCTCGGCGTTGCCGAGCACGCCTGGAATCAACCGCACCACCGCCTCGATCACCAGGCATGCAGCGACCTCCCCGCCGTTCAGCACGACGTCGCCAACACTCAGCTCGCCGTCGACGCAGTGTTCGCGGACACGGTGATCGATGCCCTCGTAGCGGCCGCACAACAGGCTGAACCCGCCAACGGTGGCCAGTTCCTCGGCCACATGCTGGTCGAACCGCCGCCCGCCGGGGCCAAGCTGGTACAGCGGCCGAGGGAGATCGAGTTGCTCGACCGCCTCGAGGATCGGCTCGGCGCGCATCACCATGCCGGCACCACCACCGAACGGCGCATCGTCGACCGTGCGATGCACATCGTGGGTGAAATCGCGCAGATCGTGTGGGCGAACGTCGACCAGCCCGTCTCGACGTGCCTTTCCCAGCAAGCTGTGCAGACAGAACTCGTCGACGAGTCCAGGAAACAACGTCAACACATCGATGCGCAGCGACGCCGATTGCGGCACATCGCCGCTCATAGGTCGAACAGCCCGTCGGGTGGGTCGACGGTAATCGTGGCGGCACCCCGATCGTGCTCGACCACGAAGTTCACGGGTACCAGCGCGCCGGTGTCGAGTTCGAGGAGATCAGCAGCCGGATTGTCGAGCACTGCGATGCAACGCCCACGCCGAACGCCCTCGGCATCGACCACTGCGGCGCCGATCAGCTCGTGCACCCACAACTGATCGGGGTCGTTGATCGGCGCAGCGAGCAGCGCGTGGTTGGTCAGCGCGGCGGCGTCTTCGCGGCTGGACACTTCGCGAAACGTCACGATCAGTCGGCCGTTGCCGGCCCGACGGGAGCGTTCGACGGTGAGTGTTCGATCCCCGGCGACGAGTTGTGCGCCGGGCTCGGCGCGCGCGGCAACGTCGGTGATCAACTGGACGTAGACGTCTCCCCGGACGCCGTGGGGTCGGCGAATGTGGCCGACCTCGAGCAGCTCGGGCTCGTCAGTCGTCGAGGAATTCGATGTCGATTTCGACATCGTCCTTGCTCGCCGCCGCCCGAACCACGGTGCGGATGCTGGCGGCGGTGCGGCCGCGGCGGCCGATCACTCGCCCCAGGTCGCCGTCGCCAACACGCACGTTGAGTGCGGGGCGCGACCCACTGTCGTCGACGTCGACGCGTACCGCATCGGGGTCGTCGACAATCGAGGCGACGATGTGATGGAGCACGGCCACCGCCGTGGGTGCGATGTCGTCGGTCGACTCGTCGACCGCGGTGTCGGCGTCGCTCACTTGGCGGCCTTGGCCGTCTCGAACTGCTCGTAGGCGCCCGAGATCGTTAGGAGCTTGCGGACGCGCTCAGTGGGCTGCGCACCTTCGCTCAGCCACTTGACGACTTTGTCGTTGTCGACGGTGAGCGCTGAGGGGTCTTGGCGCGGGTCGTAGTGGCCAAGAATCTCGATGAATCGGCCGTCACGGGGCGACCGCGAGTCGGCGGCCACGATGCGGTATTGGGGCTGCTTCTTCTTGCCGACACGCGTCAGGCGCAGCTTGACTGCCATGAAATCGTCACTCCTTGGATTGCAATGAGAACGTCGCAAGGCTAGCGGCGCGCCGCTCGATCC
>JBCBSO010000373.1:0-4591 GCA_039819205.1 Actinomycetota bacterium | reverse complement strand
CGCGAGCCGGTTGACGATCCAGTTGTTGCTGAGCCGCGCGACGCCGATCAGCGTGCCGAGCAGCGTGGCGGCGATGATGCCGGCGATCGACACCCGCAAGGTGTTCAAGAACCCTTGGTACAGCGCGTCGCGTACCGGTGCGTTCTGCGACAACGAGTTGCCGGTGATCTCGAACGCGGTCGGGTTGTCGAGAAAGTCGAAGTTGGTGGGGATGTTGAGGCGCGAGGCGTTCTCGGTGTAGTTGCCGTACAGCCAGGCGATTGCCGCGGCAACCACCGCGACAATCGCCAGCTGTCCAGCCCATCTGAGAACCCGGACGTCGCGCCACAGCGGCACCCGGGTGGTGCTCATTTGGTCAGCGGTATGGCGGGGCGTAGAGCAGTCCGCCGTCGTTCCACTGCGCGTTCAGGCCGCGCTCCAGACCGAGCGGTGTGAGGTTGGCATCGAAGATCTCGCCGTAGTTGCCGACCTGCGTGACGATCTGCGCCGCGAAGTCGGTGGGTAGACCGAGGCCCGGGTCGAGCACTGCGGCGCCGTCGTCGCCCTCGACCTCAAGGCCGAGGAAACGCTGGATCGAGACGTCTTCGGTCGACGAGAAATCGCCGATGTTCTCCGAGGTGATCCCGAACTCTTCAGCCTGGATCGTGGCGAACATCACCCAATCGATGGCCTGCGCCCACTGGCTGTCGCCGTCGGCCACGCCGGGAGCGAGTGGCTCCTTGGAGAAGACCTCAGGAAGGATGCGCAGGGCGTCGGGGCCGTCGGGGTAGGTGGTCCGCAGGCCGGTGAGCGCGCTGGAGTCAGCCGACCATCCGTCACACTGTCCGGCGACGAAGGCCTCCTGGATCAGGTCCGGGTTCTCGAACGCACGGATCTCCCAGTCAACGCCAAGCGCAGCGGCCTCGGTGGCGGCGTTGCCCTCGGTGGTGGTGCCCTGGGTGACACACACGATCACGCCGTCCATGTCGGCGATCGAGGTGAACTCGCTGTCGGCGTTCACCATCATGCCCTGGCCGTCGTAGTAGTTCGGCTGGAGGAACGTGACGCCCTCAGCGCCGTCGCGCGTGGCGGTCCAGGTGGTGTTACGCACGAGCACGTCGATCTCGCCGGACTGCAGCGCCGTGAAACGGTCGGCGGTCTCGAGGTCGACGAAGTCGACGGCGGTGGCATCGCCGAGCACGCCGGCAGCGATCGCCCGGCAGAAGTCGGTGTCGAAACCGACGCGGTTGCCGTCGCTATCGAGCGAAGCGAACCCGGGCAGGTCGTCGCGCGTGCCGCAGCGGACCACGCCGGCGTCCTGCACCGCTTCGAGGATCGAGCCATCGGACTGCACCTCTTCGACGGTGTCGTCTGTGGCGTCGCTGCTGTCCGGGGCGTCGGTGGCCTCGGTGGTGTCGTCGGTCGCCTCGGTCGTTGCGGTGTCGTCGCCCGCCGTGGTGTCCGACGAGTCGTCGTCGTCGCTCGTACAGGCGGCCGCGAGAGCGGCCACAGCTACTACGGCGGCGAACGCACGTGTCGTGCGCTTGGTCATGGTGGTGTTCCCCTTCCGGCGAGCTCCCAAGTTCATCCCCTGCTCGCCCTGTGTTCACGGTGCGGCAACCGGTCGGCTACCTGCACGCCGAACCTAGACGCACCGATCGTCGGGGGCAAGAATCGCGTCGTCGGGGGTGGCGGCGAGTAGGGCCGCCAACTCCTCGGCAGACGTGGCGTAGGACACCCCGGCGGCTGGCCGCCGAAGCGTGATGATCCCGACGAGCCTGCCCTGTTCGTCGATCAGCGCGGACCCGCTATCGCCGGGCTGAACGTCGATGTCGAGCTTGGCCGATCGACGCTCGTCGACACGGTCATCGCCGCGGTTGTCGACCCGCAGGGTCACCACGTCGACCACTTCCGCCTCGACGCGGGCAGTTGGTGTGATCACCGTCGCTGCCCCCGGCTCAGGTGAGCGCAGCGTCGCGGTGGTCGAGCCGGTCGGCTCGGCGGAGAGCACCAGCAACGCCAGGTCGCCGTCGGTGTCGATGGCGACCACTCGTGCCGGCCGACCGTCGACCTCCAGGCTGCGCAGATTCCCCTCCACGAGATGGGCGGCAGTGGCAGCCAGCTCCGGCGTGACGACGACGGCGGCGCCGTTGCGCGGTTGTGGTCGCTCGCATGCCTGGGCCCGCAACGTCAGCACGTCCGGGCCAGTGTGCGGCGGCGTAGTCGACGGTTCGCCGGCGGGTGTGGTGCCGGCGCAGGCCGCTGCCGCGCAGACCACGAACGCGCCGAAAGCGATCGCCACGCGTGCGCGCACGGCAGGGGAGTCAGCCTTCGACCGGCGCCGGCAGATCGAGGGCGCGCCGCAGTGCGACCACCTCGGGATCCTGGCGGAGGCCGGCGAACTCTGGACTCGAGTCGATCACCGAGGCGACGCCGGCTGCCGGGGATCGTTCGTCGACGGCGGTGCGCATCCAGCCGATTGCGGTGGCCCGGTCGCCGAGGCCGGCTGCGGCACGGGCGACCGCCGCGGCAATCAGTGCATGGGGGTGTCGGTGATAGCTGTCGGCTGCGTAGTGCGCCGCGTCTTCGTACCGGCGGGCGGCGATCAGCACGTTGGCCAAGATGTACTCGTTCCAGGAGTTCCCGCTCGGGTACGGCTCGGGCAGCACGTCGAGTACCGACAATGCCTCGTCGGCCGAGAGGTTGAAGCGGGAGGGTTGGCCGGCGCCGGTTGGCTGGGTGAGTGCGCCGACGAGGACCCGCCGTGCCCTGCTTGATTTGCCGGCGGCGATGGCATCGGCGGCGGTGCGCCATGGCGAGACCGGCTCGCGGTTGGCGCCGAGCATCTGCAGCTGCATCACGAGTACAAACCCGACGACGAGAGCGAAGCCGCGGTACTCATCGGAGATGATCACGGCCGCTGCCGCGGCCCCGGTGATGGCGATCGACACCCACAACACGATGCGCTCGGCGCGACCGGGAACGACTCGGTCGAGGCCGTTCATCACGATGTGGCCGCCGTCGAGGGGCAGGATCGGCAGCAGATTGAACAGGCCGATCACCGGACCGGCCCACCAGATCGCCAGCGACGCGGCCGAGGTGTCGAATGAGTCGCGATCGAGCGGGTTGACGCCCATCGCAAGCAGGATGGCCACGCTCGTCACGATTTGGATCGCCGGTCCGGCAAACGAGATCCACGCCTGTTCGGCGCGCGACAACGGGCGTGTCGGGACGTATGACGCGTAACCGGCGAGGAAGTTGAGTGAGATCTCGGCCTTGGCGCCGGCGCGGCGCGCCGCAAGGGCATGGCCGAGTTCGTGCAGCAGGGTGAACGCGGCGAGCGAACCGGCCAGCCAGAGTCCATAGTCGCCGCCGATCAGCACCACGATCAACAGCATGAACATGATGAAGCCCGGGCGCACATGCACGTTGAACCCGAGCAGGCGGAACATCGACGCTCAGGCTACGTCGCCACACCGGCGAGCACTGCTCACGTGCACAGGCGGGTCGTTGTCTCGGTGACGTAGACTCCGCCGCCGATGCCCTACGTCTACGCCTTCGATCACAAGCACCGTCGTCCCCCGATGGAGTACAAGGACCTGCTCGGCGGGAAGGGGGCCAACCTTGCCGAGATGACCAGCGTGTTGGAGCTGCCGGTCCCACCCGGATTCACCATCTCCACCAAGGCGTGCCGCGACTACATGTACGACGGCTGGCCCGACGGCCTCGACGAAGAGATCGCCAAGCACGTCTTCAAGCTCGAAAAGGCGATGGGTCGCAAGCTCGGCGACCCGTTCGATCCGCTCCTGGTGTCGGTGCGTTCGGGCGCCAAGTTCTCGATGCCGGGGATGATGGACACCGTGCTCAACCTCGGTCTCAACGACCAGAGCGTCGAGGGCCTGGCCAACGTGACCGAAGACGAGCGTTTCGCCTATGACTCGTACCGTCGATTCATCTCGATGTACGCCCGCATCGTCATGGGTGTCGAGGGCGACCCTTTCGAGGAGCTGCTGGAGAAGGCCAAGGAGCGCGCCGGAACGACGTCGGACAACCTCGTACCCGCCGACGCACTAAAGGGGCTGTGCGAAGAGTTCAAGGATCTCGTGAAGAAGGAGACGGGCGCGGTCTTCCCGCAGAAGCCGCGCGATCAGCTCAACGGGGCGATCGAGGCCGTGTTCAAGAGCTGGAACGGTGCCCGGGCGATCGCCTATCGGGTGCGCGAGAAGATCAGCCATGACCTGGGCACGGCAGTGAACGTGCAGGCAATGGTGTTCGGCAACCGCGACGACGAGTCGGGCACCGGCGTCGGCTTCACGCGCAACGCCGCCACCGGCGAGGCCAAGCCGTATGGCGACTTCCTGATCAACGCCCAAGGCGAGGACGTGGTCGCCGGGATTCGCAACACCGAAGATCTCGATGCGATGAAGGGGCACTTCCCCGAGATCCACGCCGACCTGCTCAAGATCTTCACTCGCCTCGAGCGGCACTACACCGACATGTGCGATACCGAGTTCACGATCGAGCAGGGCAAGCTGTGGATGCTGCAGACGCGTGTCGGTAAGCGCACGGGTGCAGCGGCGCTGAAGATGGCCGTCGACATGACCAAGGGCAC
>JBCBSO010000372.1:0-4597 GCA_039819205.1 Actinomycetota bacterium | reverse complement strand
ATCGCGATCCCGGCGAACACGAATGTCGCCAGGTCACCGAACAGCTTTGGCAACGCGATGGCGACGAAATCGCGAATCGGGGTGCTCGTCACGATCATCAGCGACACCAACTGGCCCACTTTGCGCCGCTCGAAGAACGACCGGTCGAGCTCCAGGTAATGCGCGAATACGTCATTGCGCAGCCCCAGCTCGATGCGCAATGCAAGGCGGCCCGACAGGAGGCTGGACAACGCCGTCAATAGCGCCACGGCGACACCAGCGCCGATCGTCGCCGCGCCGAGCACGATGATGCGGTCTTCGTCTGCGGCCTCCACGGCATCGATCGCGCGACCGAACAGCAGCGGGGTCAGCAGCGTCGCGACGGTGAGCGTGAGAGTGGTGACGAGGACCGCGCTCGACAACCCCCGGTACGGCCGGAGCAATCCCACTGTGCGACGCAACACCCGATCGGTGGCTGGTACATCGGCGAGGGTGTCGGCAGTCGACGCCTGACTCACGCGTCCGATACTCGCATAGCGCCGGGGAACAGCGGGAGGTCGCGGTTCAGCCGTTGGTCTGCATCGTCATCGCTCGGTCGTCAGAGTCGGTCAGCATGACGGAGATACGGCACGAGGCGTGGGTGGGTGTCGACCAGTGCGGCCGCGCGGGAGCGCAGTTCGGGCTCTGGGGTGGCCGGGTCGCTGAATTCGAAGAACTCGAACGACGGGCCCCACACGCAACCATGATCGGCGGGCAACGTCATCAGGTACCGGCACACCGGGCCGAGCATCCCAGACATCACCCCGTACAGCGCAGCGATGGTGGAGCGGCGTTCGTCGATGGTTCGCTCGTGGGCGTACAGCCGATCGAGCAGCACCATCGTGTAGCAGTACAACGCATCCGCGAGCTCGCCGACAGGGCGCACGTGGTCGGGCATGTTGCGGCGCGCCGGGTCGTCGACCACCGGGTACACGTCGCCGATCGGCGCGGTGCCATCGGCGAGGCGACCGAACTTGGCGTAGTGCGTCAATTCGACGTGTGCATCGTCGGCGAACTCGTGGTCGATCGCCCCCTCACCTTGGTGGATCGGGATGTCGATCGCGGCCAGGGCGGTGTCGAGGTTGTGCACACCGATCAGGCCGCCCGTCGCTTCGCTATCGAACTTCACGGTGTGATATCCGTCCGGATCGGTCAGTTGGCGATCGAGTTGCGGCGTGGCGAACAGCCCGCCGGCTGCGTCAAGAGTCACCAGCGCGGCTTCGAGCGCTCGATAGAAGTGACCCTGCGAATCAAACGCGTCGGCACGGAGCACGGCGGGATCGGTCGATGGAACGTCGATCGGCCGCTCGACTTCACGGAACGTCTGTTGGGCGTGTTCGATCGAGCATCGCCGGAGGCGCATCGTCAGCTCGGGCACGCGGTGCGGCCACGGTGCTGGGTAGACGGGAACGGTTGCCCGATCGTAGAACCGCGGTGTGCCACCGACGCCGAGCAGGACGTTGGCCATGAGGGTGGCGTGCAGCATCTCCTCCACGACCACGCTGCGCACCAGCTTGGCCGCCTCCGACGCCGGGTCGACGATCGAGTACAGCGCATAGAGATATGGCGGGATCGTCGACAGCTCGACGTTGATCGCAACCTGGAGGTGGGCGCGTAGTCCCTCGACCGTGGCGATGGTCGGCTGGGTGCTCGTCACGGGCTCGCGCAGAAGTTGGTCTCGAGGTGTGAGCCGTCGCAGAGCGGCTTGCGGTCGGACGCGCCGCACCGGCACAGCGACACTCGATTGCGCGTCTCGAACGGCTCTCCGTCGGCGCGTTCGATAGGGATCCCGCCGGTGACCGCGAGCGGTCCGTCTTCGATCGGGGCGATCGCGGCCGGCAGATCGGGTTCGACGACCTCGCCGGCGAACATCTGGGCAAGCGCCCCAGATGGGCAGTGCTCGATCATGGCGATCAGCTCGCGCTGGATGCTCGGGTCGTCGGTATCGGCCACCATGTCGATCCAGCCGTGAACTTCGCTGAAGCAGAACTTGGCGTGGTGACACAACACCGAGTCCTGCACCACGGTGGTGCCAGGTCCGTGGTGGTACACGGCGCGTTCATCGTGGGTGTCGGTGGGCGCGTTCTCGGTGCCGTCGAACAGCTCGAAGCCGTGGCTGCCATCGCAGAACGGCTTGGTGGCCGATGCGCCACATCGACAGAGGTAATACGTCGCCTCATGATCGATGGCCTCGTCGGTCTGCCAGGTGATCGGGCGACCGGTCGGTGAGGTCACCGCCCGCCGTGGGTGCAGCGGGACATCACCGGTGACCTCGTAGGGCCCGTGGGGCAGCACCTCGATGCGTGGAAGGTGGTCGTCGGCCACCCCCTGATCGTAGGCGCACCTCCGACGGTCGTTCTCGGCGCCGCGACGGGCGGTTGGCGCAACGGACGACGCCGAGATGGCGCGTTAGAGGTTCGTGATCTCGGCGAGGGCGATGCCGGACTCGCCGGCGATGCAGTACAGCAACCAGGTGCGGCCGCCGTCGTCGAGGATCGCTGGATCGCGCAGCTGACACACCGGCGCGGTCACCTGACCGCGCACCGACGGTTCGACGGGAAGGTCGGCGCCCTCCCACGGCTCGTCGGGGTACAGCACCGACACCGGCTCGGAGGGCGACCACCTGGTCCAGTCGGCGTTCGACCAGTTGTCGCCGATCTCAATCGTCGAGTGCAGCAGGTGCTCGGGAGCGTCGCCCACGCGCGTCCACAACACGTGCAGCGTCGGCCCTCGTCGGGTAATCGCGCAATGCCGGAAGTTGATGTCGAACAGCATCGGCCCCGCTTCCCAACTGCGTAGATCGGTGCTGCGGTACACCACGCCAGGCATCGACATCGCCAGCCAAACGCCGTCGCGCGGCTCGGGGAGGATGCGCAGATAGGGGAACGCAACCAGCGGTTCGTCGGCCTCAAAGTGGCGACCATCGGTGGACCAGGCCATACGTGTGAGCTGCGTGCCGTCGGCGCACAGCCCGTGATAGGCCATCCAGATCCGTTGATGCTCGTGATCGACGATCACGTCGGGTGAGGCGATGTGTGGCGTGAAGTGTTCGTTGTATCCCTCGGCCTCGATCGCTTGGCGTTGAATCTCCGACCGAGGCTCGATCCCCTGCGGCGTGGTCGTTGGGAACCGCGAGGCGGCCAGGCCCAACGCCCCGCCCGGATGGAACGTGTAGGGGCCCGTGACCTGGTTGGCGTAGGCGAGGCGGATCGAGTCGCCCTTGTGGTCGGCGAAGTACAGGTAGTACCGACCGAGTGGGTCGTCGACCCAGTCGGGGACACGGACCAGCGACGGCCCGTTGATGTTGGTCCCCGCCGCCGGATGCGACGTCGGCGTGATGATCGGTCCAATCCGCTCGATCCGCATCAACCCGAAATTGTCGCGGAATCCGGCGCGACGCGCCGGAAATCCCCGGGATTTCGGATGCGGTGCGCGCAGCTCGCGGAAATTGTCGCGGAATCCGGCGCGTGGCGCCGGAAATCCCCGGTTTTTGGGGTGCGTGTCAGAGGTGGGCGCCGATGGTGAACAGGTCGATCATCGGTTGGACGCGGGCGACCTCGTGGGTCCGCAGCAACGTCGCCTTCCCCATCAGCGCCACGCCGGCCACCCCGGTCTCGGCTACGCGGAACTCGTCGCCGAAGAGGTAGGTCATCGTCGGCAGCGAGATACACACCGGCCAACCGAGCTCACGGAAGCGGAACCCGCCGAGCATGATCGCGTTCTGCATCCGAATACGCGTCTCGCCCTCGGGCAAGATGATGTCGAACCCGATCCCCGGGTCGATCCAGATCCGTTCGACCCCCGCCGACGTGGCCAGCTCGATGCGTTCGGCGAAGAAGTCCATCTGTCGCTCGAACAGCTCGTCGAGCGGCGGCCCCGCAAACTGCGAACGGGCATTGGCGCCAGGGGTGTAGCAGATGATCACGCCGGCGTCGTGGGCGGCGAGCTCGGCATAGAAGTCGGGGTCGTCGATCCGTCCGGTGAGGTTGATCACCGCCGCGCCGGCGTCGAGAACGGCCGTTGCGACATCGCGGTGATACGTCTCGATCGACACCAACACGCCGTCGTCGACCAACGCTTCGACCGCGGGCACGAGGGCCGTGGCCTGGGTGTGCGAGTCGACCTCGGCGGTGCCGCGTACCGTCGATTCGGCACCGACGTCGATGATCGACGCACCGGCGAGGAGCAGCTCCTGGGCGAGATCGCGCACCCCTTGCACGTTGTCGACCA
The DNA here is from genome assembly GCA_039819205.1 of Actinomycetota bacterium. GTDB lineage: Bacteria > Actinomycetota > Acidimicrobiia > Acidimicrobiales > Ilumatobacteraceae > JABSQH01. Next base: position 349 of record JBCBSO010000372.1, on the reverse strand, counting down.
CGCTCGACTGGTATGCCGAGTCCGACGACAGGTTGACGATGCCGAGCTGGAACGGCCGGTCGTCGAAGACCTGGCCGGTCTGGGGAAACTCGAACGAGCGGATCGGGTGTTCGAAGGCGCGTTCGTACTTCGACCACTGGTCGCGAACCCAGTGTGGGAGCCAGGGCGGGGCGGGCTCGTTCATGAGTGTGGATGCTCGTCGCGTTCGGTTGGCGGGTGCCAATTGTGGTCCAGCCAGTCGCCGTCGAGCTCGACGAGGTCGCCCGGTTCGGGCGGGATCGCGTCGAGCAACTCGCGCATCGACGTGTCGAGCCGAGGGTGTGTCCAATCAGCGGCGACGTCGCACACG
>JBCBSO010000371.1:0-4613 GCA_039819205.1 Actinomycetota bacterium | reverse complement strand
CTTCCAAGGTCAGCCGGTGCTGAAGGTCGTCGACACCAACGGCGACGAAGTGGTCTCTGCGGGAGACACATCGCAAGAGTCAGCTCCCGCGGGACCTTGTTCGCCCGCCGGGCCGGCAACACCGGCAGGTCCCTCGGGTCCTCGTGCACCGTCAGCGCCATCGGCACCGTCAGCGCCATCGGCACCAGCAGGCCCCTGCTCACCTGCGGGTCCGGCCGGCCCAGCTGCGCCCTGCTCGCCGACCGGTCCAGGTGGCCCCGCTGGCCCCGCAGGGCCTGCCGGACCCTCAGGGCCTGCTGGACCCTGTGGGCCCGCAGGTCCTTGCGACCCGCCGTCACCGCCACCAACTCCCCATTCGACCGAACGCTCCCACCAGCGGCAGCGTTTCTCCGACGAGACGATGCGGACGTACCCGGTCCAGCGGTTTGCGCAGGCAACGATGCGATCATCGTCGCCGCTGCTCTGGCCACGAGCGGACGTGACCGCTCCCGTGGCGACGACACCTCCGACGAGCACAGCAACAATGGCGACCACAACAGCAACTCCGCGCTTCGACATGGCCTGAACGTACAGATGGTCATGTCAAGCCCGTGACAACTCTAAGTGGTCGAGTGAACACTTGAAGTGATCTTCACGGTCGACGTGCGGCACCGTTCGGCGATCCGCGTGCGTGCGAGAGCGACCATGATGGCGATATGAAACTGCGCGATCGCACTCCCCAGTTCGTTTGGCTGGTCATCGGGGCACTGTTGGCCACGGCAGCCATCGTCGGGCTCGACCGCAGCATCGCAGTCGACGCCGCACCGGGCGACCTCGACTCGACGTTCGTTCCGGTGGCGCCGTGTCGCGCCTTCGACTACCGGCCCGGCGCCGACAACGTCGGTGCGCGCGATACCCCCCTTGGTGAAGGCGAAGCCCACACCCAGCAGATCACTGGCAACGTCGGGAACTGTGTCGGAACATCGGCGGTGCCGTCGACGGCTGTTGGGGTCGCGCTCAACGTCACGATTGCCCAGCCGACCGCGCAGTCGAATCTGCGGCTTTATCCGGCCGACGTCGAGACGCCGCTGGTGTCGAACCTGAACTGGCTGGCCGGGCAATCGCCGACACCCAACAAGGTCGACGTGAAGCTGTCGCCAACGGGTGCGATCAAGGTCGAGAACTTCAAGGGCACCGTGTTCGTGATCGGCGATGTCGTTGGGTACTACACCAGCTCATCACTCACCGAGCTGAGTGAGACGGTGGCATCACTCGAGCAGCGCCTCGCCGCTGTTGAAAACAGCCGCTCGTTCTCGGTAACCAGACGTACGCCGCAGCCGACGCCGATACCGCTGAGCGGCACGGCCGAAGCCGGCTTCGTCGAGGTGACTGCACCGGTCGACGGTCACGTGGTGATTCAGTCGACGGCGGTGCTAGCACCGGCCCAGGTCGAAGTGTTTGGGTCATGCAGCATCAGCGACACGATGAGCTTCGACACGGACTACGAGCAGTACTACACGAAAGCGAGCACGTTCGCGATCGGTTCGATCAGTGGTCATCGGCAGTTCGCCATCGCCGCTGGCACGACGGCCACCTACCGGTTGATCTGCTCGCAGTTTCAGACCACAAGCACCGCAACCGACGTCGTGCTGACCGCGACCTTCACGCCGGCGCCCTAGCCAACGAGGTCACACCTCGTCGAGCACCGATTGCGGGACCTCCACCACGCGCGCCCGCAACCATTCGCCCACGGCCTTGGCCTGGGCGTCCTGGCGGGTCGATGCGGCGACCCCCTCGTCGAGCATTCCGCGAATCACGAAGTTCAACGAGCGGAGGTTGGGAAACCGGTAGCGGTCGATCGGCATGTCGGCAGCCTCGGGCAGCAGCTCGCGCAACCGCTCGACGCTCAGTTCGTTGTCGAGCCACGCCCATGCGGCATCTGTGCGGGCGAACACGCCGAGATTGGCATCGCCGCCCTTGTCGCCAGAGCGCGTGCCGGCGAATCGACCGATCGGAGCGGCGACGGCCTCGCCCCTGGGGGCATCGGGTGGTGGCGGCACGGCGACGTCGAGCTGGCCACCCGTCGGCGCCACCGAGTCGACCTGTGTGGTCGCCACCTTGCCATCGGCCGAACGCACATGGACGTACTGCGGCACCAGATCGTTCGGCACCGTGGCGGGCCGATAGACACCGAATGGTGTCGCCGCGCTCGGCCCGCCGCCCAGTCCGTACATCCCGGGGATTCCCGCCAGTGCGGTGTGCACCATCGCGTCTGCGAAGGCTCGGCCCACCTTGCGCTCGTCGGCATCTTTCACCGTGATGCGCCACACCGCAGTGGCGTGTTCTTGGGTGACGGGGTCGCCGTGCTCGGTCCGCACGGTGCGATCGTCGATCGCGTCGAAGTCGTCGGGTCCGAACGGACAGGCGTCCCAGAACGTCGCCTTGGCCAAGCGTTCCTTCGCTGCAATGTCGAGACCGGTGAGCGCCACGGAGAACGAGTTCCGATACCCACCGAGTTCGTTCATCGCCACCTTGAGCGTTGCCGGCGGTGCCTCGCCGAGCACCCCTGAGACGCGAACACGGTCGGTGTCGACCTGATCGACCTCGATGGTGTCGAAGCGGGCGGTCACGTCGGGCCCGAGATAACGCGGGCCGCCGATCTCGTACAGCAGCTGCGACGTCACCGTACCGACCGAGACCGTCCCGCCGGTCCCGTCGTGTTTGCCAATGATCGATGAACCATCAGCAGCGATCTCGGCCCAGGGGAACCCGAACCGCGCCCGCCCGCCGATCTCGTCGTACCCCGGGATCTCCTCGAAAAAGCTGTAATTGCCCCCGGTGGCCTGGGCACTGCACTCGATGACGTGACCGGCCACCACGGCGCCGGCGAGCTGATCGAAGTCGTCGCGCTGCCACCCGTGGTGCCAGGCGGCCGGCCCGCAGGTCACTGCCGCATCGGTCACACGTCCGGTGATCACGATGTCGGCACCAGCCGTGAGCGCCTCGACGATGCCGAAGCAACCGAGATATGCGTTCGCCGTCAGGTACTTGCCGGGATCGCCGAGCGATCCGCCGTGTTCTGGGTCGAACGCCTGCAGGGCCCCCGACTCGGCGAGCTCACCGATGCGTGCCATCAGATCGTCTCCGTCGACCCATGCGATGGTGGGTGCCAGTCCGAGGCGATCGGCGACCTCGGCAACTGCGTCGGCGCATCCGGCGGGATTGAGCCCACCGGCGTTCGACACCACTTTGATGCCGCGGTCGAGGCAGGTCCCCATCACTTCTTCCATCTGCGTAACGAAGGTTCGGGCGTATCCGCCGCTCGGCCGCTTGGCCCGAATACGACTCAAGATGAGCATCGTCAGCTCGGCCAGCCAGTCGCCGGTGAGGACGTCGATCGGCCCGCCCTCGACCATCTCGCGGGCGCCGCTCGGTCGGTCGCCGAAGAACCCCGAGCAGTTGGCGATGCGAATCGGCGAGGCGCTCACTCGGCCGCTCCGCCGTTGTCATCGTCAGCGTCGTCGCCACTCGCGTCTGGATGATCCAACGCAACCAGCAGGTCGCCGGTGTCGACCCGGTCGCCGACCGCGAATCGCACCTCGGCGACTACCGCATCTGAACTGGCCGTGATCTTGTGTTCCATCTTCATCGCCTCGACCACCATCAGCACGTCGCCGTCGGCGACCGTGTCCCCCGCAGTGACATGCACAGCGATGACCGTACCCGGCAGCGGACAGACCGGACCGCCCCCGTCCGCGTCGCCATCGTGTGACTCGAATCGGGGTGTGAGCGTCCACGACATCGCCCCGAGCGCCGACCGAACGTGGACGGTCTGACCGCCAACCTGGCCGCCGACAACGAGATCAACATCGTCGTCGGGCGGCGGGACCATGTCGGCGTCGACCCGCACACGTCGTCCGTCGACCTCGATCGCCAACCGCGCCGTGCGGTCGTCGATCGTTCGCTCGAGGATGCGTACGGCCACGCGCTCACGCTCGTCGTCGGGCAATGTGCCGTCCTCACGCGGCATCGGCCACGGTCCGATCGCCACGTCGACGTCGACGATGTCGCTGCCTTCTCGACCCGCCTGTTCTGAGTCGTTGCGTACGTGGAGCTCGAGATGACGGAGCAGCCCGCGTGCCGAGGACCACACTTGCCGCTGCCCAACGGTGCGCAGATTGCGCCATCCCGTGGGCGCAAACCCGAACGCGCCTCCGGTGCGTCGCCAGCCTTCGTCGGCGAGCGCAGCAGCGACCAGCAATGCCACCTCGTCGGCGCCCGTCGGACCGTGCGCCGAGACCACACCGGGATGCTCGTCGAGATACGCCGTGGGAGTTGCCGCGGCAAGGAAGTCGGGCTCGACGAGGATCTCGGCGAGTGCGTCGAGGTTGGTGTGCAGCCCAGTGATCTGACTGCTGCGCATCGACCGCGCGAGTCCGAGCGCGGCAGCGCGCCGCGTGGCGCCGTACGAGATCACCTTGGCGAGCAGCGAGTCGTAGTCCGGCGACACGACGGCACCATCGCGGAACCCGGTGTCGACGCGCACGCCGTCGCCAGCACCGTCGAACGACTCGGCCTCGCCGAGCACGAAGCGCCCGACCGTTCCCGTCGACGGCAGCCAGCCCGCGGCGGGG
>JBCBSO010000370.1:0-4638 GCA_039819205.1 Actinomycetota bacterium | reverse complement strand
TGCACATGTGTGTCTCCGCTGGCGGCACACGCGAGCCCATCGACGCGGTCCGGGTGATCGCCAACCGCAGCTCGGGTAAGCAGGGATATGCCGTCGCCGCCGAAGCTGCGGCGCGTGGTGCGGCGGTGACCCTCGTGTCGACCGTCGACCTCCCGACGCCGCCCGGTGTGGAGACCGTGCCGGTCGAGACGGCCGAACAAATGCGGGCGGCGATGACCGCCGCTGCACCAACGGCAGATGTGATCGTGATGGCCGCTGCGGTTGCCGACTTTCGGCCGGTGTCGGCAGCGTCGGGCAAGCTAAAGAAGCGCGATGGCGTGCCACGCATCGAACTCGAACCGACCCCCGACATCCTCGCTGAGCTCGGTGACGCCAAGCGGCCAGGACAGACCCTGGTTGGCTTCGCCGCCGAGACCGACGACCTCGTCGCCAACGCGCAGGCGAAACTCGACCGCAAACGCCTCGACCTGATCGTTGCCAACGACGTCGGTGCGACAGGTGTTGGCTTCGCTCACGACACCAATGCGGTTACGCTGTTGCGGCCCGACGCGGAGCCTGTCGAGATCGACCTCGCCGCCAAGCGAGACGTCGCCCGGGCGGTCATCGACACCATCGTCGACCTCCGTCAGAATCGTCAGCTCCACAATGCCGTGGACCGAGCCCCTACAGGAACGCGACCGCACCACTCATGAGCACGTTCACCTTCACCTCCGAAAGCGTCACCGAGGGCCATCCCGACAAGATGGCCGACCAAATCTCCGACTCGGTGCTCGACGCGATTCTCGCCAACGATCCCGACGGCCGTGTGGCCTGCGAAACGCTGTTGACCACCGGCCTGTGCGTCGTGGCCGGCGAGATCACGACGTCGGCGTACGTCGACATTCCCAAGATCGCCCGCGAGGCGATCATCAGCATCGGCTACGACAATGCGCTGTATGGCTTCGACGGCAACACCTGCGGGGTGATCGTGTCGATCGACGAGCAAAGCCCCGACATCGCCCAAGGCGTCGATGCCTCCGAGGAAGTGCGCAGTGGCCACTCCGGTGAGGACATCCTCAACCTGCAAGGCGCTGGCGACCAGGGGATGATGTTCGGTTACGCGTGCAATGAAACCGACGACCTGATGCCGCTGCCCATCTGGACTGCCCACCGGTTGGCCGAGCGCCTGGCCGAGGTGCGCAAGTCCGGACAGGTGCCCTACCTCCGGCCCGACGGCAAGACCCAGGTGACCTACGAGTACCGCGACGGCAAGCCAGTAGCGCTCAAGGCCGTGCTCATCTCCACTCAGCACCAAGATGGCGTCGACCGCGACACGGTGATCCGCCCCGATCTCACCGACCAGGTGATCCGGGCGACGGTTCCCGATGAGTTCGCCGACGACGACTACGAGATCTACGTCAACCCGACCGGGCACTTCGTGCGCGGTGGCCCCTACGCCGACGCCGGGCTGACCGGTCGCAAGATCATCGTCGACACCTACGGCGGGATGGGTCGCCACGGTGGCGGCGCCTTCTCGGGCAAAGATCCCAGCAAGGTCGACCGCTCGGCGGCGTACGCCGGTCGTTGGGTGGCCAAGCACGTCGTTGCATCGGGCGCAGCCGACCGCTGCGAGGTGCAGCTGGCCTACGCCATCGGTATGGCCCACCCGATGTCGATTCTGATCGACACGTTCGGTACCTCCCACGCCGATCCGGCAGAGATCGAGCGGGCCGTGCGCGAAACGTTCGATCTGCGTCCGGGGGCGATCGTGCGCGACCTCGAGCTGAAACGGCCGATCTACCGGCGCACGGCGGCCTATGGCCACTTCGGTCGGGCTGGCTTCCCGTGGGAAGAGCTCGGCAAGCTCGACGATCTGAAGTCGGCGCTCGGCGCCTGAGCGGTCGGCGGTGCACGTCGTCCGTGTGCTGCCGGACCTGACCGGCCTCGACAAGACGTTCCTGTACACCGTTCCCGACGACGTCGAGGGGCGCGTCGACACCGGCACGATGGTGCGCGTCGAGCTGCATGGCCGGCGCATCGGGGGCTGGGTGCTCGAGCGACTCGAGTCCGACACGGTGTCGGACTCGATCGCCCTCAAGCCGCTGAAGAAGGTCACCGGCCACGGGCCGACACCTGCGCTGATCGAGCTGGCCGAGTGGGCGACTATTCGCTGGGCGGCGGGACGGGTGCGTCCGTTTCTTGTCGCCGCATCGCCGGCGCGGGCGGTGCCGAGGCTGCCAACCAGGCAACGCAGCGGCAACGCCCCAGGACCGTCGTCGCCAGCAACCGCCGACCTGTTGCGGCGTGGCGGTGGCACGCTCCGTTTGCCGCCGCGTGTCGACGTGTTGCCGTCGATCCTGTCCGCCATCGCACTCGGTCCGACGCTGGTGATCGCGCCGACGGGGGCCGAGGCCACGCTGCTTGGCCTGCGCCTCCGCCGTGCGGGGGTCACCGTCGCCGATGTCCCCGCCGATTGGGCGCGCGCGGCTGGTGGTGTCGATGTGGTGATCGGGGCCCGCACCGCTGCGTGGGCGCCGTGCGCCGATCTTGCAGCGATCGTAGTTGTCGACGAGCACGACGAACGTCTGCAGACCGAGCGTAGCCCGACGTGGCACGCCCGCGACGTGGCCGTGGAACGGGGGCGGCGAGCGGGTGTTCCGGTCGTGATGCTGTCGCCGGCGCCGACACTGACGGCGATGGCGTCGTCTGGTGGTCCCGACGCCGTCGTCCATCCGCCGGCGCGACGCGAGCGCGCCGGCTGGCCACGGGTGATCCCGGTCGATCGGCGCGGCGAGCCCCCATGGCAGCGTTCGTTGCTGACCTCGCCGTTGATCGAGCGGCTACGCGACCACTCAGCGACGGTCGTCTGCGTCAGCAACATCACCGGGCGCGCTCGAGTGCTCGCCTGCCGCAATTGCCAGTCGCTGGTGCGTTGTGAGCGATGCACGGCTGCGGTCGGGCTCGACGACGACGGGATGTTGCGCTGTCGCCGGTGTGGAACGACACGTCCCCCGGTGTGTCAGGTGTGTGGTGGTACGGGTTTCGCCAATCTGCGCCCCGGCGTGACACGCCTCCGCGAAGAGCTCGAAGCCGCTGCTGGCCGGCCGGTCGTGTCGGTGACAGGGGCCGACGACGAGGAGGTCGTCGACGCCGGTGTCTACGTCGGCACCGAGGCCGTCCTGCATCGTTTGGGTCGGCGCGCCGATGTCCGCGCCGACGTGGTGGTGTTTCTCGAGTTCGACTCGGAGCTACTGGCTCCGCGCTACCGCGCCGCCGAGCAGGCGATGGCCCTCTTGATTCTTGCGGGGCGCCTGGCGCCGACGGTGATGATCCAGACGTTCATTCCGGATCACGAAGTGGTGCAGGCGGCCGTACGCGGCAATCCGGCGATGCTCGTCGCCGCCGAGGAGGAGCGGCGACGTATGTTCCGGTTCCCGCCCTATGCGGCGATCGGTCTGCTGTCGGGGAGCGGCTCGGCGGAGCTAGCCGCCGGGTTGCCGCCAACCATCGACGTTGCGCCCGTGGACGAGTCGACGACGCTGGTACGCGGCACCGACTGGATGGAGTTGGGTCGAGCACTGAACGCCGCGCCGCGGCCGTCGGGCGCGCGCCCGCGGATCGTCATCGACCCGCCGCGGTTGTAGACCTGTGACATCTGGGGTCAGACCCCTTCTGTCACGGGTTGCGTGGTGGGTGAACTCGACAGCACGTGTGTGACAGAAGGGGTCTGACCCCAGCTGTCACACCGTTACGGCTCAACGGCCAAGAGCCGGTAGCCGGACTTCGACGCAGTGCGCTCGACCGCGAAGCCTTCGCTGCGCAGCCACTTCTGCAACGAATCGGCGCCCAGATGTTTCTGCACGACGAGTGCAGCGTGCCCGTCGTCGGTCAGACGGCGCAGCCAGCGTTGGAGGAGGTGGTGGAGTGCGTCTTTGCCGATGCGGATCGGGGGGTTCGACCAGATCGCGGCGAATCGCTGATCGGCAGGCACGTCGTCGGGCGCGGCGACGACGACGTTGTCCAGACCGAGACGACGGGCGTTGTCGGCGCACAACTCCCGGGCCCGTCGGTTCACGTCGACCGCCCACACGGTCGCTTCGGGCGCACGGCGGGCGAGCGTCAAGGCGATCGGGCCGGCACCGCATCCGAGATCGAGGAGCACACCGCGCCGAGGGAGTGGCGGACCGAGTCGGAGGAGCAGCGCCGTCCCCGTGTCCAGTCGGCCGTGGGCGAACACGCCACGGTCGGTGGTGTACTCGAACGCCACGTCCGGCAACACGACCTCGGCGGTCGCCGGCGCCGATGCACTCGCAGGCTGGTCGGCAAAATAGTGCTGACCAGACTCGTCCGCCTCGGGCCCCATGCGACGTAGCCTGACATGGATGTCGTACAAGATCCGCACCTACGGCGACCCGGTGCTCACCGCACAGGCCGCGCCGGTCGACAATGTCGATGGCAAGGTCATTCGGCTGGTCGACGACATGTTCGACTCCCTGGTCGAGTCCGGCAATGGAATCGCCCTCGCCGCTCCGCAAATTGGTGTCCGCAAGCAGGTGGTGGTGTGGGACCTGGGCGACGACCCGCTGGCGATCATCAACCCTGAGATCGTCGAGTCCGACGGCGAGTGGGTGTACGACGAGGGCTGCCTGTCGATCCCCG
>JBCBSO010000369.1:4262-4650 GCA_039819205.1 Actinomycetota bacterium | reverse complement strand
ATCGCGGGGAGGACGGCGATTAGGAAGAGTCTAAGGAGCATGGCGGCGGCGTCGCGTGTTGTCGGGTTCGTGAGGAGCCTCCGGGTCAGCCTCGCATCGATTGGCGTTCGCGTCGAGGAGTCGCTACACTCGTGCTCGCGCGTCGGCCGACGCGCCGTGGAACTCTCGCCCCGAAGCAGGATGATCGGCGATGAATCCCTCCGCACCCGTCGTCGTCGACAAGTGAGACCACCACCGCCAGCGACGCCGCGTCGAGCAGGTGAAGATCGTCGACCATCACGAGGAGAATGTTCGGTCGATCGGCGGCAGATGCACCACCGACGATCAATAGCGAAAAGAAGACTAGTAGAAAACGCAGCGTCATGGTCAGACCGTTTTGATAGGCAAT
>JBCBSO010000369.1:0-4252 GCA_039819205.1 Actinomycetota bacterium | reverse complement strand
GTCGACCATCACGCGGACTGGCGGGTCGTCACCGGATCCGGTGACGAAACGACGGATCTGCTGCGCGAACTGCCAGTCGGTTGGCGCCGGCTCGACACCGACCGGCAGGAGCGGCACCAACGCGCCGTACACCCGGTCCGGGAATCGACCTCGCACCCGCACCACGCTGCGCTCGGATGCCGGCCGACGGCTCCCCAGCACTCGGTCGACCAGCGCCGTCTTGCCGACGCCCAACGACCCGCTGACGATGATCCGCGGCCGCTCACGCCGCAGGGCCGCGCCGAGAACACGCTGCGCTTCGCCGCGGTCGATCCACGGCCAGCTCCCGATCGGCACCACCGCCTCGCCGCCTTTCACCATCGGCGACGTTACTCATCCTCTCGGCGCATCCGCCGTGCCGAGCCCAGCGATTAGTGACCGCAGATGCCGCGCCTGGGAGAGTTCGTCAAGCAAGACTCAAGACCGACGCCGTCAGGCCGATGAATCCGCGACCGCCCAACCGCGGCGCACAACCCTTTTGGAGCAACATGCTGAAGACGATCGGCACCGCAGCCGCGAAGCACAAATGGTGGTTCTTCGGAGGCTGGATCGCGCTCATCGTGGGGCTGATCGTCGCATCGTCGGCACTGCCCGGCGAGACGCAGAACAACTTCAGTATTCCGGGCACCGAGTCGCAGCAGGCCGAGGACCTGCTCACCGAGGACTTCCCGCGGTTTGTCAACGCCAGCGTAAAGGTGGTGTATCAGGCCACCGACGGCAGCGAACTCACCAGCAGTTCGAACACGTCGGCGATCGAGAGTGCGGTCGACAACCTGAGCAAGATCGAGGGCGTCTCGTCGGCGAGCGACCCCACCAAGACGCCCAACGACCTCATCGCCCTGTCGAGCGACAAGACGATCGGGTTCACCACCGTCACCTTTGACACCACGCTTGCCGACGTGTCGAACGATGCGTTCGACGAGATCGAGCAAGCGGCGCAACCGGCGGTCACCGCTGGGCTCAACGTGCAATACAGCGGCCCGCTGATCGACATCCAAGACCCGGTGCCACCCGGGATCTCCGAGTACGCCGACGAGATCGGACTCGGCCTTGCCGCGATCATCCTGCTGTTGTCGTTCGGCTCGGTCGTGGCGATGGGGTTGCCGCTCGGCACTGCCCTGTTTGCGCTCGTTGTCAGCGCGACGTCGCTCGCAATCCTCGAGCACTTCTTCACCATCGGCGGCATCAACGTCACGTTCGGCACGATGATCGGGCTCGGCGTCGGCGTGGACTACTCGCTCCTCATCCTCAACCGATATCTACAAGACCGAGCATCGGGCGATGACGTCGTCACCGCCACCGGCGCCGCGGTCAACACCGCCGGTCGAGCGGTGCTATTCGCCGGCGTCACCATCTCGATCGCCGTCATCGCACTCACCGTGTTCGGCGTGCCATACCTCTCGACCCTCGGGCTCACGTCGGCGATGTTCGTGATGTTCACCGTGCTCGCCGCGCTCACCCTGCTCCCGGCCTTCATCGGCATGGCGGGACGACACATCGAATCGATCCGCCTGCCGTTCATCAAGAAGCGCAGCGAAGTCGACCCGGCCGACCCCACTGCGTTCTGGGCCCGCTGGTCGCGCACCAGCGTGCACGCCAGGGGCCTTCTGGTTCCCCTCGGCGTGGTCGTGCTCGGCGCGATCGCGCTCCCAGCGCTGTCGGCCGACCTCGGGTTCATCGACGACGGCGACGATCCGGAGGGCACCACAGAACGCGAGGCGTACGACCTGATCGCAGAAGGCTTCGGCCCTGGCGCCAACGGGCCACTGCTCGTCGCCATCGATCTCTCACCTGGCGCGACCACGGGCGGTTCGACGTCAACGTCGACCACGGTGGAGACATCCGAGTCGACGACCACAATCGCCGCCACGACCACGACCGCGCCAACCACCGCAACGACGGATGCGACGGGAACGACCGACTCGACGGACACCACCGGCACGACCGTTGCGGGCGGCTCGTCGAGCAACCCGCTGGCCGGCGAGACGGTGTCGGAGATCGAAAGCCAACTCTCGAGCCTCGACCTCAACCGAGCGACGATCGAGGCACTGGCCGAACTCGTTGTGGCCATCAATCGGACCGACGGAGTGGCCAGCGCATTGGGGCCGATTCCCAACGACGGCGCGACCGCAGCGGTGATCGAGGTCACGCCGACCGGGGCACCCAGCTCGTCGGTCACCCAGGACCTCACGCGCACGCTTCGCCAACAGGTCATTCCCAACACGCTCGACGGATCGTCCGTCAATCCGGACGAGGTGTTCGTCGGTGGCGAAACCGCCGTGCTGATCGACCTCACCGACCGGATCAGTTCACGGCTGATCCTGTTCATCGGCGTCGTGCTGTTGGCTGCGTTTGTGCTCTTGATGACCGTGTTCCGTTCGGTCCTCGTGCCGCTCAAGGCGGTGCTGCTGAACGTGCTGATGTTCCTCGCCGCCTACGGAATCATGGTCGCGGTGTTCCAGTGGGGGTGGGGCAACGGCATCGTCGGGGTTCCCGAAACCGTGGTGATCGAGTCGTTCGTGCCGGTGATCGTGTTCGCCGTGTTGTTCGGACTCTCGACAGACTACGAGGTGTTCCTGCTCAGCCGCATCCGCGAGGAGTACGACCGCACTGGCGACGCCGAACAGTCGGTGGTCGTTGGCACCACAACCACCGCCAGAGTCATCGCCTCAGCTGCGCTGATCATGACCGCGGTCTTCTTGTCGTTCGTCACGAACCCGGCGGTGGTCGTGAAGATGATCGGGCTTCCGCTCGGACTGGGCATCCTGCTCGACGCGTTCATCGTGCGGCTGACGATCGTCCCGGGGCTGATGCGATTCCTCGGTGGTGCCGCGTGGTGGATGCCAGGGTGGCTCGACAAGATCTTGCCGACGATCCACATCGACGATGCCGGTTCGTCGCAGGACTCGACGCCAGTCGAATCGGCGGCTGGCACTCCAGCCGCCGACGGAGTGTGACCCGTTCCCGGTCGACCGCGGGCGATGGTCAGCCGCGATCACCAGCGATCGATCACCGGCTGCGCGAGCGCCGCGCCAAACCGAAACGCACCGCTCGACCATTCGGGACACTCGCCGGTGACGCCGCGAGCGGCATCGGGCGCCGTCGGGCAGAAGTGCAGTCCGTCGGGCGCGCGGACCACGTTGACACCGTTGCCGGCCTGGTCGACGCCGGCACACGGCTCGTCGGGTAGGCACGGCAGCGTCGCCGTCCAACGCCCGTCGTCGGTGAGCACGGCCGCACCCGCATCGGTGTAGTCGACATGGTCGTGTTGGGCGGCGAGGGCGAGATAGCGCGCGTTGACTTGCGCCGCGATCGACGGCGCACCGATGGTGTGGCTTGCCGGAATCGGTGCACCAGCGAACACCACCTCGACGCCGCGCCCGGCGAACACGTCGATGACGAGGGCGGCATCGCTGGCGTACCGCTCCACGAGGGCGGCTCCAGTCAGCGGATGACCGGCATCGTCGGCCATGCATGGGGTGAAGTTGTTTCCGCTGAAGGCAACAACGACCAGCCCGGGATGCACGGCAACGGCGTCGTCGGCCATGGCACCGTGCCAATCGCAGATCGCCGTGCCACCGAACGTGCGCTGCTCGACCCGCACGTCGGGACGTTCGGCAAGAACGAACTCGAACGCGTGGCGCGCCTCCCAGGCGAGGCTGTCTCCGTACAACACCACCGACGGACGAGCTAACGGTGGGGCAGGCTTCGGGTGTCGGTCGGCGTGCGCTGCCGTGGCGGCCGTCACCGTCTCGTTCAGCTCGTTCGGCATTGCCGCGGCCGGTTCGCTGGGTGTTGCCGCGACCGGCGATGCCTCCACTGCGCCCGGCAGCATCGCCGTCTCGCCAGGTGACGCAGCAGCTGTCGACGTCTCGACAGATGCCTCGAGCGCTTCGACGCCCGAGACCGCAGCTGCCGCAGGGTTCGAATCGACGGCGAGCGCTCGCAGCGCCGCGGCGGCGAGCGGCGCTCCGCCCGCGTACGGGCGCAGGTCGACGCGACCCGGCGCCTCGGTGTCGGCGATCGACGGCCCGACCCAGGCGACACCAACGGTCGCCGCAATCACGGCGGGCAGGAGCACTACGAAGCGACGCACACGGTGATGGTCCGCGGGATTCGCTGCGGCCACCGTGATCGCGATCACGCGCATGCCGGCGTCGAGGAGCGAGCTGGTGAGCACGCCATGGCCAGCGCCGATGTCGAGGACGAGCGC
>JBCBSO010000368.1:0-4657 GCA_039819205.1 Actinomycetota bacterium | reverse complement strand
GAGTCCTTCACCAACTGGGAAGCCGGTCTGCAAAAGGCGGTCGACGTGGGCCCCACCGACCTTGCTCCAGTGGTGATCTTCTTCACCGACGGGGTGCCGAACACGGTGGGCACCGCTGGCACATCACCCAACAACAACGGTGATGGCGCAGCCAACTCCGCCGCGGCGGCGGTCGGCCAGATCGACGCCATCAAGGCGGCCGGTTCCAAGGTGATCGCCGTCGGCGTCGGCCAGGTCACCACTCCAGCGAACCTGGCACGCCTCGCCGAGTTCGTCGAGCCGACCGAGACTCCTGAGATCTGGGACGGCGGCACCGAACTCGACCTGAGCACGGTCGACGTCATCTCCGTCACCGACTTCTCGGGGCTGGAGTCAGCGCTGGCCGAGGCCGCACGCAACTTCTGCTCGCAGCAGCTTCTGATCGACAAGGTCGACCAGAACGGCGCCCCGATCACCTCGCCGTCGGTGTCGTTCGAGACGACCGTGACCGGCGAGACCGGCGAAGAGGACAGCTACAACTTCCTCGTCCCGGACAGCGACCCGCCTTCGGCTACTGCGTCTACCGATGGCAGCGGCCGTGCCGCCTTCGAGTGGAGTGCCGTTGGCGAAGTGGCGGAACCCGCCAACTGGACCTCCACGGCGACCTTCAAAGAGACCATCCCAGCAGGCTTCACTGCCGACCCGGACAATCCGGGCACCTGTACGGTTGTCCCGTCACGCCAGGGCGGCGATCCGGTGTTGTCGATCACCGACGTGTCGAACGGGATGGCCACGTTCGCGCTCGACGACGGGGCCTTCGAGTTCGTCGCCGGCGACGTCGTGACCTGTTCGGTGCGCAACGTCCCCCAGGGCACGTTGATCATCGAGAAGGTGACAACTGGCGGTGACGACACCTTCGGATTCACCGGCGCTGGCGGAGCGATCAACGGCTCCATCACCACGAGTGGCGGAGTCGGACAGAACTCACTCCAGGCAACGCTTCCCGTCGGTACCTACGAGGTGACCGAGTCGACCATTCCCGCTGGATGGGGCCTCGCCGACGCCACGTGTGACAACCAGAGCGGCACGCTCAACGGCGACACGCTGAGCGGCATTTCGGTGGCTCTTGGGCAAACCACCACCTGCACGTTCGAAAACGCCAAGGTCGACGTGGACATCACCAAGACCGTGACCTCGCAGCCCACGTTCGCCAACGGTGAATACACCGTGGCCTACGACGTCGTCGTGACCAACAACGGTCCGGGCGAGACCACCTACACACTGACCGACACGCCGACCTTCGGTACTGGCGCCAACATCACCGGTATCGCCATCACCGGCGCTACGACCATCCCGAACTACATCGCCGGCACGAACATCGTCGAGAACAAGGCGATCGCGGAATCGGCCAGCGACACGTACACGGTGACCGTCAAGTTCACCGTCGACGTCGACATGACCATCGCTGAGCGGCTGTGTGATCCGGACGAGCCGGGTCAGGGCACGTTCAACTCGGCAACGATCACCTTCCCGGGCGGGACCGACAGCGCCGACGACTGCGCCAACATCCCCGATCCCGACCTCGACATCACCAAGACCGTGACCTCGCAACCGACGTTCGCCAACGGTGAATACACCGTCGTCTACGACGTCGTCGTGACGAACCCGGGGCCCGGTCAGACCACCTACACACTGACCGACACGCCGACCTTCGGTACCGGCGCCACGATCACCAACATCGCGATCAGCGGCGCCGCCACCATCGACCCGTACACATCACCCAACAACATCGTCGAAAACAAGGCGATCAATTCGGGGGCAAGTGATACGTACACGGTCACGGTCACCTTCACGGTGGCCGACACGATGACGGTCGCCGAGCGCCTCTGTGATCCCGATGAGCCGGGTCAGGGCACGTTCAACTCGGCGACGATCACCTTCCCGGGTGGGACCGACAGCGCCGACGACTGCGCCAACATCCCCGACCCGACCGTCGAAATCGTCAAGGAGGTCATCTCGAGCCCCGCCCTCGTTGCGGGCAGCCAGTACACGGTGACCTATGAGATCGGTGTGTTCAACGCAGGTCCGGGTCAGACCACCTACACGCTGACCGATCTCCCCGACTTCGATGACAGCGTGACGATCGACAACGTGGCCATCGGCGGTACCGTCACGATCGACCCGTACACCCCGGGCAACCCGATCGTCACCAACAGGCCCATCGACGCCTCGGACATCGAGAACTACACCGTCACGGTGCTGTTCACGGTGCCCAACGACCTCAGCAACGCCGCACGCACCTGTGACGGCGAACCCGACTCGGGCGCCTACAACTCGGCCACCGTCACCTTCCCAGACGGACCCCGAGATGGCCTCACCGACGACGATTGCGCCAACATCCCCGACCCCGAAGTCGACATCGACAAGACGGTGACGTCAGCTCCGGCATTGGTCAGCGGCAACACGTACACCGTCGCCTATGAGGTCGACGTCACCAACGACGGCCCCGGTCAGACCACCTACACACTGACCGACACCCCAGACTTCGGTGACGGCGCCACGATCACCAACATCGCGATCACGGGCGCCGCCAACATCGACCCGTACAACGCCGGAGACAACATCGTCGAAAACGAGCCGATCAACGCTGGCGTGACCGACACGTACACGGTGACCGTCACCTTCACGGTCGCGCCGGACATGAGCACCGTCGAGCGCGAGTGCGACGGCAGCACATCGGGCCAAGGCACGTTCAACTCGGCCACGATCACCTTCCCGGGTGGTACCGACACCGACGACGACTGCGCCGACATCCCCGATCCGGATCTGACGCCGAACAAGTTCGTCAGCGCCGACCCCGAATACGTGGGCAACGGCCAGTGGTTCCTCGAGTACACGATCACCGTGTCGAGCAACCAGGAAGGCGGCCCAGCGCAGTACGACCTCGACGACGTCACCGACTTCTCCCCCGGAGTGGTCGCCGACTCGCTCGTGTTCGTCAGCGTGAACCCCAACTCGATCGAGCCGAACATCAATGGTGAATTCGGCATCAGCGATCCGAGCTTGGCCACCGACGTCGATATCTCGCCCGGTGACGTCCACACCTACGTGATCGGCGCCACGGTGTCGACCAACTACGAAGGCGACGTCACCTACGTCGAGTGCATCCCCGACGCACCCCTACCGGACGAAGGGCTGTACAACGCCGCCACCGTCACGGTGAACGGCGAGCCACTCGATCCGGTCGACGCCTGCGAGAACCTGCCGGGCGACCTCCAGATGGAGAAGGACGATGGCGGCGCCATCGCCATCGCCGGTGGTGATCCGTTCACCTACACACTCACGGTCACCAACGTCGGCGGCGTCAGCACCGGCGAACCGGTGATCGTCACCGACGAGCTGCCCGAGCAGTTCGAATGGGTGAGCTTCCCCAACAGTGACCCGGTATGCACGGAGGGCGCCGACCAGGTGCTCACCTGCGAGCTGCCCGCTGGTGTCGTCGACACCGGTGGCGAGTCGTTCTCCTTCGAGGTCTCGGCACAGGCGCCCGCTGGCACCGCGCCGAGCAACGAGGGTTACGAAAACCTCAGCTACGTCGACAGCCCGCTCGATCCTCCGCCGAATCCGCCGGTGTGCCCCGGCACGGAGTTGGTCGAGTTTGACCCGACCGATCTCGTCGAGGCCACCGTCGATGCGGTACTCGTGGAGATCATCGATGACGTCGCGATCATCGCTGACCCCGACAACAACGTCGCCTGTGACCGCACTCCGGTCGAGGACGCGGAGATCGAGGTCTCCAAGACCGACGACGTCAACGATCCCGACACGGTCGTGAACGGCGAGCAGTTCGCCTACACGATCGCCGTTGAGAACACCGGGACGTCGACCGTCGAGGACGTGAAGATCGACGACGATCTTCCTGCGGCGCTGACGTACGTGTCGATCGCTCCAGGTGCCGGGTGGACGTGTAACGACGCCAACCCGATCGCCTGCACCTACGGCCCGGCGCTCGATCCGGGCCAGACGACGACTGACGTCGTGGTCACCGTGCAGGTCACCGAGAGTTTCGTGGGCGAGTCGATCACCAACGTGGTCGATGCGTCGGCGCTGCTCAAGGTGCAGGGCGAGGAGAAGGAAGTCACCGACTCCGACGACGAGGTCACGCCGCTCGAGCCGACGCTCGATGTCGGCGCCTTCGAGCCGGTCTGTGTCGGCGACTTCCCGTACATCGACTACACGATCGTGCCGAAGGGCTTCACGCCGACCGGCACGGCCACCATCGAGATCCTCGATGCCGACATGCAGCTGGTGGAGACACTGAACGACCAGCCGCTCAACGGACAGATCCTGTGGCCCGGCGCCTCGCTGGACCCAGCTGACTGGCCGGGTTGGCAGCTAGAGAACGGCGTATGGGTCGAGGACGGAACCGACCAGTTCCTCCGCGACGGCCTGTTCTTCCGGATCACGGTGAACCCGACGGCCACCACGGCACTCGTGCCGTACCCCGAGGCCACCAGCGCCTGCGCCAACCCGGAGCAGACGTCGGCCGACCTCGAGATCCTGAAGGCGGCCACCACGGTCACCGCACCGCAGGGCTCCACCTTCGAGTGGATCCTCGAGGTGATCAACAACGGTCCGGACCTGGCCACAGGGATCGTCGTCACCGACAGCGTGCCGG
>JBCBSO010000367.1:0-4689 GCA_039819205.1 Actinomycetota bacterium | reverse complement strand
CTCCCTCTCTCGGCCGACAAGGCGCACGGGCGCTACCGCCAATGCCTCCGGAAGCGGCGCTGCGGCGCGCTCAGCGATGGGCTCCCAGCGAACTTCCGAGACGGCCACGGGATGCGGGAGGCCCTTCAGCTCGAACTCGCCCAGCGACGTGTACCCATGATCGCCTCGACCCCGCGCGACAAGCTTGGTGAGATCGGCACAGAGGATCTGCCCGCCTTCGGCGAGGCCCTGGATGCGCGCCGCCTCGTTCGCTGCCGTCCCACTGATGTCGTCTTGGGCGTCCCACGCCACATCACCGGTCGAGATCCCGACCTTCACCACCAGCGGCCCGATCGCGTCATCGCGGGCGGAGTAGTGAGTGGTACGGCGCTGCATCTCGACCGCCGCATCGACTGCGTCAGCCGCAGAGTCGAACACGGCGAGCACACCGTCGCCAAGGCCCTTCACCACGCGACCACGACACTCATCGACGACGCCTTGCAACAGTCTGAGGTGAACGGCCTGCAGTTCGTCTGCACGATCTTCGCCCACGCGTGCCCGAATCGCCGTCGAGTCGACGAGATCGGTGAAGACGATCGTCAGCGTCTCAGAACCGGCCCCCACGCCAAAAGTGTGCCACGTACACTCCAGTCGTGGCGGAGGGGTGCATCGTCGATCTATTCATCGAGCACGGAGCGCGCCAGCGATTCGACTCCGGCGAGCGGATTATCAATGCCGGCGCACCGGCCGCCGCAGTGTTTCTGGTCGATTCCGGCGCGGCGAAGGTCAGCGTGGTCAGCAAGACCGGAAGCGAGAGCCTGCTGGAGGTGCGGGAGGCAGGCTCACTACTCGGCGAGATGTCGGCCATCCTCGGCGGTGGACGCAGCGCAGCGGCCGATGGCCTGGTCGCGGGCGAACTGCTCCGCGTACCGATCGACATGTTTCGCCGGCAGCTCGACGACGCAGCGTTCACACGCGCTCTGCTCGTCGAGACGGCGCGCCGGTTGCGAACCGCATCGCTGCACCAGCATGAGATCGCAGTCGGGACGTCGCGCTCCCGCGTCGCACGAGTCCTCGCCGACCTCGCGACGCGCGTCGGCGACACACAACGAACTCAGTCGCGATTGGGCGCACTAACGCAACAGGACGTTGCCGACTTTGCAGGAGTATCGCGAGACAGCGCCGTACGTGCGCTGAGCGAGTTCCGTGCTGCGGGTTGGATCCACACAGCGCGGCGGACCATCACGATCTTGGACCTGCCGGCAATCGAACGTGTCGGGGAGATCTGACCAACTGACGCAGGCGCCGCTGTGGCGCGCTACAGCGCGTTGAGGCGCGCGGCAAGCGCCGTCGTGTCGGCGTCGGGTGCCAACTCCACCTCGGCGAGGCCGGCGAGCAGATGCCCGATCACGTCGCGAGCTGCGCTCACCCGGCCGCGCTCGAGGAGCACATGGGCCAACGCCCGCGACGCATCCTCGTTGAGCGCCTCGGCGTCCACAGCCCGCCCGGCGATGCGCTCGGCTTCGTCGAGGTCGCCGTGCGCCCGCAGGAGATCGACCGACCGGCTGGCCGCCGTGACGAACTCTCCCTGTAGCCGAAGTCGAGAGATGTGCCCCCACTCCGGGTCGCTCACACCGTCGAGGTATGGCCCTCGATAGGTGTCGATCGCTGCGAGGTAGTGCTCGAGGGCACTGGCAGGCGATCCCGCAGCGTCGTCGAACTGCGCCGACGCGAGCAGGTGCCGAAAGCGATCGACGTCGACCGTGAGACGGTCGCTGGCCGCAAGTTCGAGGCGTGCCCCATCGGCACGCACGAACCAGCTCCGGGCAGCATCATCCCGGTCGGGCTCCAACGCGGCGAGCAACTGGTTAAGCGTGTAGCGCAGGTTGCTAGCCGCAGCGGCGGGCGACTTTCCGGGCCACATCAGCTCGCTGAGCTCGATCCGATCTTCGCTCCGTCGATCGACCAGCAAGGCCAGTAGGTCACGAACCCGCTGACGGCGCCACTGATCGTCGGCGACCAGCCGGTCGCCGCGCACCAGCTCGAACGGCCCCAGCACCCGCACCTCGGTGACCTCAGCCGGCCGCCGCGGTGCGGCGCGCAGCAGCGCCACCGTCTCCTCACGCAGTTCGGTCGACCCCGAAACCAGCGCCTGTAAATGTCGGCGCGGATCCTGCCGCAGGTCACTGAGCACGCCACCGGCCCTTGTCGAGCCAGCCTCGACCGCCGCTACAGCCAGTTCCACCAGGTGCGGCTCGAAGGCCCACGGACGCAACCGCGCGGGCCGGCTCCACGGAAGCCGCTCGGCCGGCCGGCCGTCGCCGCACTCTCGCCAGGCGACCAAGGCACGACCGATGTCGCGCCGGAGTTCGTGATCGGGACCGCACGGCTCGCGCTCCCACACAGCCCGCGCCTCGGGTACCAGCACGTAGGACAACGTTGCGGTTGCGCCGTACACAAACCGCGGCACGCCCGCGACGCTGTCGGGGGGCATGGCGTCGATCAAGGTGCGCGTCGCAGCACCTTCATCGCCGTCCATTACCTGCAGTGCGGCGCGTGCCTGAGCAACGGTGTGGTGCGGCCAGGCTGTCGATGGAAGATCGACTGCTGCGACCTCGGCTCGTGCCGTGAGCCGCTCTGCGGTTCCAACGTCGCCCGCCGAGGCATGAAACAACGCGGTGGTCGCCGCTCCCT
Organism: Actinomycetota bacterium; assembly: GCA_039819205.1. Taxonomy (GTDB): domain Bacteria; phylum Actinomycetota; class Acidimicrobiia; order Acidimicrobiales; family Ilumatobacteraceae; genus JABSQH01. The sequence goes on along the minus strand of JBCBSO010000367.1, from coordinate 2,016 downwards.
CTACGAACAAGTGGGTTTGCCCCATGGCGCCGATCCGCTCTACCAGTCGGGTTGCCAAGGCGCGTCCCTCGGCATCGAGCTCGCCGAGATGCCAACGCTGGATCAACTCGAAACCAGCGAGACGATTGGCGTACAAGCTGTCGGGCAGTTGGCGGACCGCCGCGGCATCATCGAGCGCAACACGCACCTCGCCTGCGTATCCGCGGTGGATCACCGAGTAGAACCGCGCAAGGTCGCGCAGGTCGTAGTCGTCGGATGGAGTCGTGGCGTAGACGTCGCTGGCGAGTTCGTACGCCGCACGGTGTTCACCGGCCAGCGAGTGCGCCCACAGCCGGGCCAGGTGCTGGACACGCACCGAGTGCGGCGCATCGCCGTTTGCCAGCGTGTCGAGTTCGTCGATTCCACGACGCACCCGCTCCAGGTCGGCTGCCGTGTACGCCTCTTCGATCAAGCGCAGCGTGCACAAGACCTCGAGTTCCGCATCGCCCTCACGGCGTGCCCGATCCTGGGCCGCCTCGAGTTGGCCGCGCGCCATGTCGGGACGATCGAGCAGCGACAGTGCACCGTCGATCGCGTCGAGCGCAAGCGACGAACCCAATGCGGCACGCAATCGGTCGACCACCCGCCGATTGGTCGCCGTAGCGTCGCGCACGAACAGCCCTCGCGCGAGGTCGCGGGCGATCTCATCGAGAGACTCGTGTGCCGCCGCGGCGACGAAATGGTCGATCGCCTCCAGCAGCATGCCGCGCGCCTGCAACACGCCCGCCGCCCGCAGATTGGCATCGGCAAGCGACGCCGCATCGCTCCCGTCGAGCAACGCATCGCGCACGAGATCGTGGATCGCAACGACATCCCCCTGTTGTGCGGTCATCGGCAAGACCTCGACGATCATTGCGGCGTTCACGCGTTCGTCGGTGAGCGCGGCAATGAGCTCGGCATCGAGCGGACGCGGCACGGCCAACGCGCGAAGGTCGGCGCGCAGTGGTTCGTCGATCGCCTCCAGCACCTCTTCGACCAGATACTGAACCGCGCCAGCATGTCCCGTCGCCACCTCCAAGGCGAGCAACGCCGGCCATCGTCGATCCGGGAGTCGGTCGAGATCGAGTTCGTTGGCGACGGCGAACCGTTCGAGCTCGTCGTCGTCGAAGCCCAGGTCGTCCTCGACGAGGACGTCGACGGCGCCGTCGAGCCGGTCGCGCATCGGCGGTTCGAGCACCATCCGCCGCCCGGCCACGACGAGGTGCGCATTGTTCGGCATCGAGGTGTACAGCTGGCCCAGGAGTTCGACGGCCGTGTCATCGAATCGATGCGCATCGTCGATCACGAGGCAGATCGCCGCCGGCGTGAGCGACCACATGACCGCGCACAGGTCGTCGACGTCGCCGACCGGGCCGGGGGCATCGAGAGCCGCGCCGAGTGCCGTCAATAGCTCGGAGGCTTCAATATGGACGCCGCGCAGGTCGACCAGGCAGTCGCGGCGTTGATCTGCGCCCTCGTCCAGACGCTCGTCGTTCGCACTCAACGCTTGGTCGAGCAGCGTTGACTTCCCGAACCCGGCGCCGCAAACGATCAGCGTGGCGCGGCGATCAAACCGACCTGCCAAACGCCGAAGGAGGCGGTGGCGACGAACCGGCCCAGACAACATCGGGCGACATCATGTCACCGTCGCCGCGACCACCCCCAGGTCAGGGGACAAATCCGTTGACGTCGACGACCAGATCGATGTCGCGCAACGTGAAGAAACACACCTCGCCACCGGTGCCCACCCGGGCGACCACGGCATTGGGGATGTTCTCTCCCGGCCGGTAGTTGAGGTTCGACGCTTCGGGCTGCGCCGTGCCGCAGGGGAACACGGTGACGAATCCGTTCGCTGCTGGGTTCACGGCGGTGACATTCAAGATCACCCCGGTCGCACCCACCGCCGCTGCGGCCGCAAAGGCGCGCGAATGACCAACCTGCCCGATCATGCGCGGCATCGCCCAGCACCCGATGAAGAACCCCGCGAAATGGGCCGAG
>JBCBSO010000366.1:0-4698 GCA_039819205.1 Actinomycetota bacterium | reverse complement strand
ACGACTACGACGAGTGGGTCGCGTCGCACTCCACCGACGATCCGCACGTGCCGAGCAGCGAGGGCGACATCGCCTTCCAGCTGTACTCGTCGGGCACGACCGGCCGGCCCAAAGGGGTGATGCTGTCGAACGCCAACTTCTTCGGCCTGCTCCCGCTGGCCAAAGAGATCTGGGAGCTCGACAGCGACTCGGTCAACCTCGTGGCGATGCCGCTGTTCCACATCGGCGGAGGCGGCTGGGCGCTGGCGGGCATGTACGAAGGCGCCACCTCGGTGATCTTCCGCGAGCTCGACCCCGCAGCACTGGTCACGACGCTCGTCGAGCGCAAGGTCACCCATGGGTTCCTCGTTCCAGCGGTGCTGCAGTTCATGCTGATGGTGCCCGGTGTCGAAGACGCTGACTATTCCAACTTGAAGGTGCTGGTCTACGGCGCGTCGCCAATCAGCGAGGAGGTGCTGGCGGCGTGCGTGAAGATGTTCGAACCCTGCAAGTTCTGGCAGGCGTACGGTCTCACCGAGACCACCGGCGCGGTGGTCAACCTGCCGCCGGAAGACCACGACCCCGACGGCCCGAACAAACACCGTTTGCGCTCATGCGGCGTGCCGGGCCCCGGCGTCGAGGTACGCATCGTGCGCGACGACGGCGACACCGACGCCGACACGGGCGAGGTCGGAGAGATCTGGATCCGCACGCCGCAGAACATGGTCGGCTACTGGAAGATGCCCGAAGAGACCGCCAAGGCGCTCACCGACGACGGCTGGTTCAAGTCGGGCGACGCCGGCTACCTCGATGCCGACGGATACCTCTACATCCACGATCGCGTGAAGGACATGATCGTCTCCGGCGGCGAGAACGTGTATCCCGCCGAGGTCGAGAACGTACTGATGGCCCATCCGGGCATCGCCGACGTCGCAGTGATCGGCGTGCCCCACGAGAAGTGGGGCGAAACGGCGAAGGCGATCGTCGTGAAAGCTGCCGAGGTCGACGTGACCGAGGAGGAGATCATCGCCTACGCCAAAGAACGATTGGCCACGTTCAAGTGTCCGACCAGCGTGGATTGGACCGACATGCTGCCGCGCAATCCGAGCGGCAAGATCCTCAAGAAAGACCTCCGAGAACCGTTCTGGGCCGGCTACGAGCGGAGGGTGTCATGAGCGTCCCGGCCACGGCACGCGCCGTACGATCGACGATCCGCGACGACGGCACCATCGCCGTCACCGTCGTCGACGAGCCGATTCCCGAACTCGCCGACGATCAGCTGTTGATCGAGGTCGGCGCCTCGCCGATCAATCCGTCAGACCTCGGCACGCTCTTGGCCGGCATCGACCCCGAATCGCTGCACAGTGGCGACGTCGATGGTCGCCCGGCGCTGATCGCCAACCTCCTGCCCGGCGTGGCCAAGGCGCAAGCGGCTCGGGTGGGCCTTCCGCTGCCGGTCGGCAACGAAGGCGCCGGCACCGTCGTGGCGGCCGGCGCCGGCGGCGACGCGCAGAACCTGCTCGGTCGTACCGTTGCGGCGATCCCCGGCGGGATGTACGCCACGCACCGCGTGGTCCACCACAGCCAGGCGCTGCCGCTGCCCGATGGCGTCACCGCCGAACAGGGTGCGTCGTGCTTCGTCAACCCGCTCACCGTGCTCGGAATGATCGAAACGATGCGCCTCGACGGGCACACCGGCATCGTCCATACTGCGGCCGCGTCGAACCTCGGACAGATGCTGGTGAAGGCATGCGCCAGCGAGGACGTGCCGCTGGTCAACGTGGTGCGCCGCGCCGAGCAAGCCGACCTGCTGCGCAGCCTCGGCGCCGAACATGTCGTGGTGTCGTCATCGGATTCGTTCCGCAGCGACCTCGTCGAGGCGCTGCGCGCGACGGGCGCGACGATCGCCTTCGACGCCATCGGCGGCGGCGACACGCTGTCGACCATCCTCAGCGCGATGGAGTCCGCCACCGGCACGAATGATCCGGCGAACCGTTACGGGTCCACCGTGCTCAAGCAGGGCTACATCTACGGCGGTCTCGACCGGGGACCGACGACCCTCGACCGCACCTACGGAATGGCGTGGAGCATCGGCGGCTTTCTCATGCCGAACTTCCTGGCCCGCGTCGGCGACGCCCGTGCCAACGAGTTGCGAGCACAGATCGCCGCCGAAATCACCACCACCTTCGCCAGCAGCTACACCGACCGGGTCGACCTCGACGCAGTGATCGACCCCGACGTCACCCGCCGCTATGCCCGCATGGCCACCGGCGAGAAGTATCTCGTCGTGCCGTAACGATCGGGCTCGGTCGCCGGGCTGTGACAGTTGGGGTCAGACCCCTTCTGTCACATCTCTGTGACCGAAGGGGTCTGACCCCAACTGTCACAGCGGTAGCGTCTGATGGTGTGTCCCCCCGCACACCTCTGGCTGCCCCTGCGCTGACGCGCGACGATCTGCGTAACGTGGCGATCGTCGCGCACGTTGACCATGGCAAGACCACGCTCGTTGATGCGCTGCTCCACCAGTCCGGCGCGTTTCGCGCCAATCAAGACGTGGCCGAACGAGTGATGGACTCGATGGACCTCGAGCGCGAAAAGGGCATCACCATCCTCGCCAAGAACACCTCGGTCGGCTGGACCGACCAGCGCTCCGAGCAGGACGTCACCATCAACATCGTCGACACCCCCGGCCACGCCGACTTCGGCGGCGAGGTCGAACGAGCGCTGACGATGGTCGATGGCATCGTGCTCCTCGTCGACGCTGCCGAAGGGCCACTCCCGCAGACTCGATTCGTATTGCGCAAGGCGCTCGCTCTCGACCTCCCCGTGATGCTGGCGATCAACAAGATCGACCGCCCCGACGCACGCGTCGGCGAGGTGGTCGACGAGGTGTACGAGCTCTTCTTCGACCTCGACGCTGGCGAACACCAGGTCGACTTTCCCATCGTCTACTGCTCTGGTCGCGATGGCTGGTCGACGAGCGACCTCGACGAGGCACAGCGTTTCGCCAGCGGTGCCGCCGAGCCGCAGCAGCCGGGGTTGGAAGCGTTCGTCGAGATGTTGCTCGACACCGTGCCCGCACCGACCTACCACGATGGCGCGCCGCTCCAGGCGTGGGTGACCAACCTCGACGCCTCGCCGTATCTCGGCCGCCTCGCCCTGCTGCGGATCATCGAGGGTGAACTGCGCCGGGGCCAGTCGGTGGCCTGGTGTAAGCGCGACGGCACCGTCGCCCGCGCCCGTATCGCCGAACTGTTCCTTACCGAACACCTCGAGCGGGTGGCCGTGGAGCACGCCAGCGCTGGCGACCTGGTCGCCGTCGCCGGTATCGACGACATCTTCATCGGCGAGACGCTCGCCGACCCCGACGATCCGCAGCCGCTGCCGACCATCACCGTCGACGAGCCGGCGCTGTCCATGACCGTCGGGATCAACACCTCGCCGCTCGCCGGGCGAGATGGCAAGAAACTCACCGCTCGTCTGCTGAAGAATCGGCTCGACGCCGAACTCGTCGGCAACGTCAGCCTGCGGGTCAACCCGACTGATCGCCCCGACACCTGGGAGGTCCAAGCGCGCGGCGAGCTGCAGCTGGCAGTGCTCGTCGAGCAGATGCGCCGCGAGGGGTTCGAGCTCACCGTCGGCAAGCCCGAGGTGCTCACCCGCGAGATCGATGGCACACGTCACGAACCGGTCGAGCGGGTGACCGTCGACGTGCCCGACGAGCATCTTGGCGCGGTCACCCAGCTCCTCGCCGGCCGCAAGGGTCGGATGCAGCACATGGCCGGCTCTGGCTGGGTACGCCTCGACTACGTGGTGCCGTCACGAGGGCTGATCGGCTTGCGCACCGAGTTCCTCACCGAAACGCGTGGGACCGGTGTGATCGCCAGCACGTTCGAAGCCTGGGAACCATGGGTGGGTGAGATCCGCAGCCGGCAAACCGGGGTGCTCGTCGCCGACCGAGTGGGTCCGGCCACCACGTATGCGATGCTCAACTTGCAGGACCGGGCGGAAATGTTCGTGGGCCCGGGCACCGAGGTGTACTGCGGGATGATCGTCGGCGAGAACTCGCGCGCCGGTGACATGGACGTGAACATCTGCAAGGAGAAAAAGCTCACCAACGTGCGCGCCGCAGCGGCTGACGAGACCGTCAAGCTCACGCCGCATCGCCAGCTCAGCCTGGAGGGTGCCCTCGAGTTCATCGCTGCCGACGAGTGCGTCGAAGTCACCCCGAGCACGCTGCGACTGCGCAAGGTCGAACTCGACCCCACCGTGCGCGCCCGCGCAGCCAAGCGCGACCGGTAGTCGTCAGGCCGCCGCCGGACCTTAGGGGCCGGTCACGAGCTCGTTGTCGGGGTCGTGCAGATCGACACCTTGATTGTCGTCGGCGCGCACCTCGTCGGTGTCCCACGTGAGCAGACCAACCCGGCATCGTTCCCAGTAGTTCCCGCTGACCGCGCACTCCGCTGCGCCCGACTGCACGAGGCATCCGCTGTCGCCGTCGAACACTGCGTTGCCGTCGACCACGACGCGATCGCCACCATCGACATCGATCGCCCGCATCGTGCGGTGGATCTGATTGCGGTGCACGTGGGTCCCGATCGTGCGCTCGAGGCGCAGTCCCCACCAGCGTGACCAGATGTCGTTCCCTCGAGCGACGGCATCGGTGGTTTCGTTGAGCCGGACCGCACACAGATGGTCACGGAACTCGCACGAGTCGAT
>JBCBSO010000365.1:0-4712 GCA_039819205.1 Actinomycetota bacterium | reverse complement strand
GTTCCCGAGCTGTCCGTCGGTGTCATCGCCCCAACAGCTGACCCGGCCGTCGGTCAGCAGCGCGCACGCATGTCGCCCGCCGGCGGCGATCGCCGTTGCTGCGCCTGGTGGCGGCAGGATGATCGGTGGGGGAGGGGTCAAGGCGTTGATGCCGATCGTGCCGTTGCCGAGTGCCCCAAAAAAGCCGCTGCCCCAACACGTCACTTGGCCATCGACGAGAAGTGCGCAGGTGAAGAGGAACCCTGTGTCGATCTGTTTTGCGCGGCCGGGCGCGGGAAGGTCCACCGGTGCTGGTGGGGTCGACACTGCGCCGCCGACGTTGCCCAGCGCTCCTTCGAAATCGTCACCCCAACAGGTGACCCCGCCGCTCGTCAAGAGCGCGCAGGCGAAGAACGTCCCACCGGTGACAGCACTCGCCGTTCCGGGCGCAGGGAGCGCAACTGCGGGATTCGGGCTGGGCACGTCTTCGCGGGTCGTGCCTGCGCCCAGTGCACCGGAGTCGTCGTTGCCCCAACAGCTGATTCCTCCGTCGGTCAACACTGCGCAGGTCTGGGCGGTGCCCGAACCGACCTCGGCGAAGATGTCGTCGAACCCGCGAAGTGCCGGCATGGGGCGCGGGCTGTTGCCGCCGGGTGGAGTGCCATTGCCGAGTTGGCCTGACGCATTCGATCCCCAGCACTGCAGTGCGCCGTCGGTGGCAAGCGCACACATGTTGTTGCCGCCGCCCGAGAGGGCGACCGCGGCGGCGTCTCCAGCAAGCGGGGCGCTCAGTGCGGGCTCGGTGATCGAGCCACCCGTGCCGCCGTCGTCACCGAGTTGTCCATTGCTGTCGTTGCCCCAACAGATGGGTGCGCCGTTGTCGAGTAGCGCGCAAGAGTGGGAGGAGCCCGCGGCGACTGCCCGTGCCGAGCGCCCCGGTGGAAGGGCGACCAGGCTGTCCGGGCCGGCGTACTGCGGTGCGTCGGCCGAGCTCGCTGGCCCGTTGCCCAGCTGACCCAGGCTGTCTCTCCCCCAACAGAACACGTTGCCGCTCTGCAACACCGCACATGCGTGGCGGAACCCGCCCGCGAGCGCAACCGCCGACTCGGGCAGGTTGATCGCGGCGGCGGGCGTCCGGACGACCCCGCCAACTGTGCCACTCCCGACTTCTCCGTCGCCGTTTCGACCCCAACACGACACGCCACCACCCAACAACAGCGCACACGTCGCGTCGCCGAGTGCGGTCACGGCGGTTGCGGTGGCGCCTCCCGGAAGCGCCACCGGCGGAGACGGCGACGACACGTCGGCGCCGGTGGCGTCGCCGTTGCCAACCTGCCCGCTGGCGTTGGCGCCCCAACACGTGACGGCGCCATCGGTGAGCAACGCGCAGGTGTGGCGTGCCCCGGTCGTGATCGACCGGGCGCGGCCCGGAGACGGAAGGGCGATCGTGGCCGGCGGTGCAACGACGTCGGCACCACCGTTCGCGCCGTTGCCGAGCTGGCCGTCGGTGTCCCGACCCCAGCACGTTACGTTGCCGTCTTCGAACAGAACGCACGTGTGGGCGGTGCCGGCAGAGACCTCTACTGGTGCTGCACTCCCCGGAAGCGATAGCGGAGTGGCGACGCGAGCGGCACGTCGCCGGCGCTGGCGTCACCGTTGCCCACCTGGCCGTCCGCGTCGAGTCCCCAGCAGATGAGGTCGGCGTCGTCAACGATTGCGCAGGCGTGGTTATTGCCGAGGTCAAAGGCCGCGGCGAGTCGTCGCTCGGCGCCTGCCCGGGCTCCCGCGGTATCGGCGGTGGCAGGAGTCGATGGTGTGACCGCGCTGGCGACGACCACTGATGTCATCAGCATTGCCGCAGCGATCGCCCAACGTCGCGCCGTGTCCGCAACGCGCACGTTCCCTCTCCCCACGAGGAGCCCCATACGACGCGTCACGATAGTGGCACGGGGACCGCCGAATCACCCGGATCTGGTGTGTCGCCTTCTCGGGGACGGTTCTCGTTAGCCTCGGGCCGTCATGAAGCACCAGTGGGTGGCCTATGCGATCGTTGCGCTGTTGAGCGTGGGCGCGGGTGTGGCCATCGCTGGGCTGCCGAACAACGAGCCGGTCGACCCGACGATCATTCCGCCGACCACCACCGAGCGGCCCACGCCGACATTGGCGACCACCACGCTTCCGCCAGCGACGACCACGACCACGACGGTGCCGGAGACCACCACGGCGTCCACGGTGGCGCCCACGTCGACGATCCCCGAACTGCCGCCGCGTTCGGACTTCAGCGTGGCCGTTGCCAACGGCGCCGATGTCGGCGGGATCGCCACGGCAACCGCCGAGCAGCTCGAAGCGCTCGGCTACGTCGATGTGATCGCCCTCGACGGCACGGTGATCGCCGAGTTCACGGTGGTGTACTTCACGCCCGGCCTCGAAGCTGCCGCCATCCGTTTGGCGGAAGATCTGGGCGCGAACCCCGAGTTGCGCGCCCCGCTGAGCGAGGCACCGCCGGTCGACGGATTGGACGACGTGCAGCTGCTGGCCTATCTCGGCCAGGACCGCAACGCTCCCTAACGCTGGTCCGTAGCGAGCGGCGCCCGCCGCATCACCCCAGCTCAACGAGGGTCCGCGACTCGCGCCGCCACACTCCGTAGTGTCGCCGCCACGGCAATTCGGCCGTCGTTCGAGAGGGAGTGTTGATGCGCGGAGCACAGTGGCTGGGACTGGCGTCGATTGCGGCGCTCGCTGTCGGTGGCGTCGGAGTGGTGCAAGCGGTGTCCGACGACGGTGGCGGCGGCAACGTCACCACGGCGATCGAGCCATGCCGCATCCAGGACTCGCGCGAGGAGTCGCAGATCGGTCCGGAAACGGGGCCGATCGAGGCCGGCGAAACGTGGACCTTCGGCGTGTTTGGCGACAACGGCGAGTGCATCGGGCTCCCCGACACGGTGACCGCGATCGAGGTGCAGCTCACCTCGGTGGGCACAACGGCCGACACGTTCTGGACCGCCTATCCCGCTGATCTCCCCAACCTCCCGCTGATCTCGCAGCTCAACCCGCGTCCTGAGCTGCGGGTGACGTCGAACTCCACGATCGTGGCGCTGTCGCCCGACGGCGAGTTCAACCTCTACAACCACGCCGGTGAAAGCGACGTGGTGATCGACATTCTCGGCATCCTCCAGCCGGGCGAAGAGGGTCCTCCCGGGCCCCAGGGCAAGGAAGGTCCAGAGGGTCCGCAGGGTCCGGAAGGCAAGGAGGGCCCGGAGGGCAAGCAGGGTCCGCAGGGCGATCCAGGGCCTCCGGGGCCGACGGGTCCCCCCGGCGTCTCCGGGTACGTGGTGGTCACCGACGTCGACGAGGGCGACGAGATCACCGCACTCGACCGCAGCAAGGACGTGGTGTGCCCCGACGGGAAGAAAGTGCTGGGCGGCGGCGGTGGCGTCGATTCGTTCTTCGCCACGATGTCTGAGTCACTGCCCATTGGCGACAACGGTTGGAGGGTCTCGGCCCGTGGGTTCTCCGGCGCCAGGGCGATCAGCGTGTACGCAATTTGTGCCGACGTCGAGATGGAGATGAACGGACTGTGATCAGGTGACGCGTCACCACTGGATCAACGTCGCCCTCGGGGCGATCGCACTGGTACTGGTGGCCGTCGCGTCGTATCTCAACACGGTTGACGAGGGCGGCGATGCGGCCGCCGCCAACACCACGGCGGCGTCGTCGTCATCGGCTGCTTCGACCACGTCATCGACGTCGTCGACCACGACCTCCACCACGTCGACAACGTCGACCGCGCTCGCTCCGACCACCACGGCGCTGCGTACCACGTTGCCGCCCACCGGCGAGCCGCCGGTGGTGCGCGAGTACTTGGCGGTGGTGGTGTCGAAGGGGCCGGGTTCCGGCGGGCGGATCCAGCCGATGGTCGACACGCTTCGGCAGGCGGGGTACGGCGATGTGCGCGGGCTGAACGGCGCCGTGCGCGCCGGCTTCTCCACGGTGTACTTCGCCGACGGTCTGCAGTCGAGCGCCGAACAGCTGGCGGCCGACGCCGGATTGACGGCCGCCGACGTAGCGCCGATGGCCGACGCACCACCCGTCGCCGGCCGGGGCGACGTCGGACTGCTGCTGTACCTCGGGTAGCGCAGCAACTCGGGCGTGCCGTGCGGCGCGTTCCGGTGGGCGTCCGTTTGCGCCCATGTATGGGCGTGATCGCGTTCAGACGGTCGGGTGGTCGCGCGTACGATTCGACGATGCGTCGTGGTGGGTACGCGCTGGTGGTTGGAGCGTTGGTGGTGGCGGCGTGTTCAAGCTCCGAGTCGGCCGACGAGTCGACGTCGACGCTGGCGCCAACGACCACAGCGGTCACGACGACCACAGCGTCGACAACGACCACAGCGCCAACGACCTCAACCTCGACCACGACCACCGTCGCGCCAACGACAACGGCGAGCGAGGAGCAGATCCTCGCTGATGTGGAGGCCGCCTACTTCGCCGCCCGCGAGGCCTACCTGGCCGCGGCGCAAGACCCAGCCAACGAGGAACTGCGCCAAGGCATCGCCGATACGTACACGGGCGCAAACCTTGAGCTCACGACGAACCAGTTGGACGACTTCGCTGAGTCAGGAACCTACGCAGAGGTCGATCCGGACGACGCTCCGTTTGCTGTGAATCTCGAGGGCCCGGTCAGGTTGGAGAGTGACCCGCCGCTGGCCGACCTCGTCGTGTGCGAGGTCAACTCG
>JBCBSO010000364.1:0-4719 GCA_039819205.1 Actinomycetota bacterium | reverse complement strand
GCGCCGCCGCGCGCAGCTGCTGATGTGGGCGGCGACGCTCGTCGCCGCATCTGGGTTCGTGACAGGAACTGGATCACCGACGACCTCCAGATGCCTCGAGTGAACGTTGAGATGCGGCAGAACGGCTGCGGCGCACGAAGAGGAGCGCAACGACGACGGCCGCGGCTGCGCCGAGGGCGACCCATATTGCGATGCCACCGCTGGAATCTTCTTCGACGACGATTCCGGCCGAGGTTGTGCTTCCACCGACCACCTCCCACGCGAAATCGTCCGACGCGGTCGTGGCACCACGCTCGATGCGGACGGTGCCGTCGAGTTCCCAATAGCGGTCGACCGCCCACTCCGAAGGCTCGGTGCATGCGACTCCGACGGTGTAGTCGCCGGCCTTGAGGCCAGGGTCGGGCCACCCGCCGAAGCTGAGCGGAAACCCGATCGGGATCAAGCCCGGCTGCCCGGCTTGCGTGTTCGGAGCCAGCAGTTCGTGGACGAACAACGATCCGTCAGGGGTGCGCATCGGCAGGTAGTCCTCGCTACCCAACGGGCGAACGTTGTCGTACGACAGCGAGCCGACGTCGGTTCCAGCTGGCAGCAGGAACGTGTGGAATCGGTACCCGTCATTTCTGCTGTCACCGGGACATGACGCCCCGTTCGGTAGCCCGAGCGTGATGATGGTGGCCGCATCCCCGGCGACGACGGGCACCGCGGGGTTGTTCACCTCGGCGATGATGACGGTGCCGGCTCGTTCGCTGGACTCGTCCTGGGCGTGTGCGTTCCCGGATGCTCCGATAGCAAGGGTCAGCGTCACTGCTGCCGCCAATTGTCGCACGATGACTCGACGATTCATGTCGTCTCCTGTGGGGGGTGATCAAACGGATTGTCGGCATCGAGCTCGTCGTCGCCGAGCTGGTCGAGACGGCGCGGTCGCTTGGTGATCTCGAGCACAAGCAGGGCGGAGAACAGGGCAAGACTGCCCAGCACCGGTACCGCCAGTCGGCCGATGCTGGTCGCTGTGGCGGGAGTTGCAATCGGTTCGCGTTCGACGGGTACCGGCTGCTCGACGGCAACGTCTCCCTCCGATGTCGGCGCCGCCGCTTCGTCGGCGGGCTCGGTGTCGGGTTCCGTGGTCGTCGTCGTGGCGGTCGTCGTCGCCGAGGTGGAGTTGCTCGCCGACGAACCCGACGAGCTCGTCGACCCGCTCCCTGACGAGCTGTTCGCTCCCCCGCCGAACGACGGTTCCACAGGCGGCGACGTCGGAAACGCGGGCGTCGGGGTGGTCGCCGTCTGCTCGGTGGTCGTCGATCCCAGCGTTGCCGGATCGATCGGTAGTGCGGTCGTGGGTGGTGCGGTCGTTGACGCAGGCGCGGTACTCGGCGGCGGCGGCAACGCCTGGATCGTCCGCACCAACTCGGCACCGATCAGCGACTGAAAGCGCAACTCAAGTGGCAACGGTTCGAAACCCTGTGGAAGCTCGCCGGGCCGGAAGCCGGCCTCCTGCCCCGGACCGACTGCGTATTCGATGAACGACGCATACTCCTCGCGCGCTTGGTCGTCGAGCGCTAGGGGATTGATGGCTGCATACGTGATGGTTGTCAGCGGATACGCGCCCGCCGGTTGATCGCTCGGCACGGGCTCGAGAAAGCTGACGCCCGACAACGGTTCCATCGAGTCGAGGCCCCGGCTCAAGCCGTCGGCGTCCGGCGACACGAACTCTCGATCTGCGCCGTTGTCACCTGCTCGGCTGAGACTGGCCACTTGCAGCCCGAGCAGCGCGGCGTTGGGGGTGTCGGTCAGCGAGATCATCGCCCGCCGGCCGATGAACTGGGGTTCGCCCCGCTGCCAGTAGTCGGTCGATCGCAGGGCGAAGATGTTCCGGGCGATCTTCGCCCCGTCGAAGCCTCGACGTGCCCGCGTCGCGGTCTCGGAGAAGTTCCGCGCGTACGGCATCCAGTCCGTTCCGCACAGGAGCGGCGGAACGATGTCGTTGGCAGTGGTCTCCTGATAGCAGTACGGGTCGCCCTTCGGGAAAGACGCAGGGGCCGGGTCGCTGAAGTCGATCCCGGCCGGATTGATCTCGGTGTTGGTCGAGTACACCGGGTTGACCCGCATGCCCCACTCGTCTGGTTGGCCGTCGAGCCAGGCCGACGCCTCCGGATCCGCGAGAATCCACTCCCACACCTGCCGAGCCGCGTCGGAGTTGCCGGCCGGAAGCTGCAACCCGCTGAAGGTCCGTCGATCGCCGATGCGCAGAATCGAGAACTCGGGATTGAACTGCACGAAGTCGGGGTCGACTGCAAGCTGGGCGGGTTGGCCGGGCAACCAGTCGTAGCCCGGGTCAGAGCCGTTGATCGCCACGGCGTCCCCGTACGACTGCGTGAGTAGCTTCGCCACCAGCCTGGGCGTGAGGTTGATGTCGGCGACGCGCAGACCGGTCAGCCGGTCCTGGGCGTCGGGGGGAGCATCGAGGGTGAACAGTCGCTCCACGTTGAAGCCGATGGTCAACCCCGACACCGACAGCGGCGAGTACACGACCGCCGCGTCGTCGGGAATCTGCTCTGTCGGAATGGGCCGACTGACCACCACCATTCCCGGCGAACCTGCGGTCGGATTCGTTAGCAATCCACGAGCGGTGCTGTCAGCAACGGGGGCGTACGAGTAGGGAGGCAGATTGCCGCCCTCGCACAGCGCGGGTTGCCATCGGGCGACCGCCTGCAGCACGAGATCGTTCCCTGCGATCCGTCGTTCCACGTCAGAGATCGAGCATGGCGAATCGACTGGGTTGAACTCGATCGGGATGGCGATGCGGTTGGCCCACGCCTCGGGCGACAACGGTGAGGTCGACACGCCGAAGACGTCGGCGCGAGGACCGCCGGACGGCGTGTTGATGTTCTCCGTGACAGGCTCGCCACGCGGGACGACGACGATCCAGCATTGGGGGATCTTCGAGTCAGCCCCGTCGACCTGTTGGACCCGCTGACCGCACCCGAGCCCGGTCGATTCAACACCAGTGAGCACCTGGAACAGCTCGGCGCCAGTGCCGTCGCTCGTCGTGACGGCGGCGCTGATCTCGTTCGTGGTCACGATGTTGAAGTCGGGGTTGGTCCAGTAGGTACCACCCCGCTGCGGGTTGTAGTCCGGGTTGATATGCGACTGGACGATCGGTCCATTGACGGGCCAAAACTCGCGCCACACCTTGTTCGTTTGTTCTTCGAGGTAGCCGACCTGCGGATCGAAGTTGTCCCAGCGCGAGTTCGAGATCACACGGCGGGTGCTGTTGCCCGCAGGGACGATGCCCTCTCCGATACCGCCGAACCTCGCCGTCGACGCTCCGAACACGCATTGCTCGGGCGGCGGACCCGGGTTCTCCGGGACGGACCCATCCGGATCGCCCCAACACTGCATGATCTGCACGAAGTGCGCCGCATACTGGCCGGGGCCGCGACGGGTCTTGGTGCCACCCGACCACGTGACGGACACCGCCTGGTTGGTCAGGTTGCGTGTCTGATTCACCGTCACGCTGAGTTCGGCAAAGTCCCCTCGACCGTCGTAGGTGGCGGCCGAGTCGGTCGTCGGCAGTGCTGTGTCGATCCCCTGCGAGCCGGCCAACTCGCCCTGCGCGGTCGTCGACGTCGCGGCCAGCGGCGCGAGCAGCAGGACCATGACGGCCCCGAACAGTGCGCCGCGCACGGCCCTCACGACGGACTCCGCTGGCTGAAGTGGCGCCACGCGACGGCGGGACCGACGATCAGGCCCAAAGTGAGCAACGCCACGATCAGCGCAAGTGTTTGGGTCCCACCCCAGCCTGAGTCCTGGTCGAGCGTGGTGGTGGCGACCGCACCCACGGGTTGCTCCGCGTTGGCCTGTTGCCCGGTGACCGGGTCGACAGCGACCGCGACTCCGGTGTCCGGATCGATCGCGAGGCTGCCCGATTCCGCAGCGCCCGGTGCTGCGCCCGTGCTGGCACTCCCCGATCCGGTCGACGCGGATCCCGTGTTTGCCGAACCCGTTGCGGAGCCGCCGCCGGTTGCGCTACCGCTCGAGTCAGACTCCGCACCGTCGTCGTTCGTCGCGGTCCCTCCCCCGCCCGTCGGCGCGTTGGTCGCCTGTTGCCCAGCTCCGTCGCTTGGCTGGCCAGCGTTGGGGTCGACTGCTTGACCGCCGCCCGCGTCTGCTGGCGCGGCCCCGCCACTATCGCCGCCACCTGCGACGGAGGCGTCGTTGGCGGCCCCCGGGCCACCTCCGCCGACCACAACACCACCGCCCGTTCCGCCAGCCGTCGCGCCGCCACCTGCGTCGCCGACGGGTGTCGACACTGCGGTTGGAACGTTGCGGAGACCGCCGGTCCCGTCCGGGCACTGGAGTCCCCCTTGCTGGTCGCACGCCTGGGGCTGCGGGGCATTCTGCGCGAGCGTGTTGGTGCCGTCCGAGGAGAACGTCGGGTTGTTGCAGTCCTGGACGTTGACGCTCTGGGCCTCGACCCCGGGAATCAAACGAATCTGCTCGAATGCCGCCTCGACCAAGTTGATCGGAATCGGCGAGTAGCCGAGCGACGCAGATTGCTGTTGCGCCTGACACATCGCGTAGTACGCGAACTCCCCGAGCGTGCGACCCTTGGCCTCGTTGAACTGGCCTTGCACCTTCGTCGGCAAGATGAAGTAGGAGTACGAGGAGAGCTGGTAGTTACGCGGATCGGTGTCGCTGTACACACCGTCCAGATCCTGC
>JBCBSO010000363.1:0-4730 GCA_039819205.1 Actinomycetota bacterium | reverse complement strand
GTCGGAGCCGCGGATCGACTCGCCGAAACGGCAACGCATCTCGCCATTGGCGAACTGCACAAGGTTGTCGTGACCGACCTCGAGATTGAGGTGCGACGCCACCTCCTCGGCCAATTCCGGGTGTGTTCGCCCGGTGTACAGCGCGAGCCGCTTGGTGGTGACCTTCTCCATCGGTGACTTCCTCCCCGAAGTCGCTCGGTTGGGTGGGTGGGGCTCGGTGACGTCGTTGTCGAAGCGTGGCGCCGGCGGAATCAGCCGACGGTGGCAGTGTAGAACGCGCCGGTGGTCTCTTGGGCAGCGACCGATGAACCGGCTGGCAGATGGGCATACGGTCCGACGACGGCTCCCTCGCCGACCTCGGCGTCGTGACCCACGGTGTGCTCGACGAAGGCGCCCGTGCCGACCGCACAGTCGACCAGACGGGTATCGGGACCGATGTCGCAGCCGTCCCCGATCACGGTCGACCCCTGCAGGATCGTGCCGGGGTACAAGGTGACGTCGCGACCGATCGACACGGTGACATCGATGAACGTCTGGCGCGGGTCGAGCATGGTCACGCCGTTGAGTAACCAGCCCTTGTTGGTGCGTGAGCGCAGCTCGCGTTCGGCCATCGCCAGCTGCCAGCGGTCGTTGACCCCTTGCGTTTCCGCGGCGGGCGCCTGCACGATGCCGATGCGGTGGCCCATCTCGGAGAGAACTGAGATCACGTCGGTGAGGTACAGCTCGCCTTGCGCGTTGCGCGTGTTCAGCTTGCGCAGCGCCGGCCCCAGTAGGTCGCGCCGGAAGGCGTAGATCGACGTGTTGATCTCTTTGACGTCGAGCTCTTCTGGTTCGGCGTCGCGGTGTTCGACGATGCGCGCCGCCTGCCCGTCGGGCTTGCGGATGACCCGGCCGTACCCGCTCGGGTCGTCGACGATCGAGGTCAACAGCGTGGCGGCGTTGGCATTCTCGACGTGGCTGGCGACGAGTTCGCGCAGCGTCTCTGGACGCAGCAGCGGTGTGTCGCCGGGGAGGAGGATGATCGTGGACTCGTCGTCGACGTCGTGGCCGGGAAACGCGGTCAGCCCGATCGACGTGGCGTGGCCCGTGCCGTGCTGTTCGACCTGTTCGACGAAGGCCACGTTGGCCCATGCCGGCGCGAGTTGTTGCACCTTCTTGGTCACCCGCTCAGCGCCGTGACCGACGACCATTGCCGTGCGGTCGGGTTGCACCGCCTCGAGCGCATGGATCACATGCAGCACCATCGGGCGACCACAGATCAGGTGGAGTGGCTTCGGGCGACTGGAGCGCATGCGCGTGCCCTCGC
Source organism: Actinomycetota bacterium (assembly GCA_039819205.1). Taxonomy (GTDB): domain Bacteria; phylum Actinomycetota; class Acidimicrobiia; order Acidimicrobiales; family Ilumatobacteraceae; genus JABSQH01. The sequence continues at coordinate 3,424 of JBCBSO010000363.1, read as the reverse complement.
CCGCTGCGAGCACGATGGCAGAAACGCTCATGGCTCCGGGGAGAGGACTCGAACCCCTACAAACGGCACCAAAAACCGCTGTCCTACCATTAGACGACCCCGGACTGGCCGTGGTGGGCCACCATCATCATGACAACGCATCATGATCGCGACACACCAGCGATCACCGTATCTCGTGTGGACCCGGGAGGCACCGCCGGTAGCGTGACTCGTCGCTATGGGATCTCTCGTCAAGAAGCGCCGCAAGCGCATGCGCAAGAAGAAGCACAAGAAGATGCTTCGCCGCACGCGCCACCAGCGCCGCAAGTAGTCAACTATCCGCGACGGTCGGCGTTGGTCGCCGTCGCAGCATCGACGGTGCTGGTGACCAGCACCGATGCGCCCTCGTCGACCAGGTCGGCGAGGGCTTTTTCGCGCTCGCCCTCGAGGAACCAGGTGGCCCCGCTGCCCGCCAGCGTCGGCTCGACACCGGCACGGTCAGCGATCCGCCGTTTCCACTCCCGCAGGCGCGGCTCGACCACCAACGCTGCCGGTTCGAGGTCGTTGACACCGTCGCCGGTTGGCCCGCCGAGCTCGTCCCACGCGCGGTAGGCGGCCGGCGTGCTGACCGTCAGCGGCGGAATCACCAGCGTGATGGTGCGGTCGACGTGGGGCAGCGGCGCAACGATCTCACCAATACCCGTGACCCGTGCCCGCCCGCCGACGAGGCAGAACGGGATGTCGGCGCCCAACCGGCTTGCCGCGACGAGCGCCGCAGGATCGGTGCCATGACCGCACCACGCAAGTGCGGCGGCGGCGTCGGTCGAGCCGCCACCGAGGCCGCCGCCGTGAGGTATCCGCTTGTCGATCGTGACGTGAGCGCGCCGCCGATGTAGCGCCAACGCCCGGGCGACGAGGTTTGATCGGTCGGTGGGCACACCGGCCGAGAACGGTCCGGTGGCCGTCAGGCCATCGCCGCTCGCGTCGATTACCAGACGGTCGTGCAGTTCGAGGCTGACCATCTCCGCGTCGAGGAGGTGAAATCCGTCGCTGCGCAGTCCAGTCATCTGCAGGCTGAGGGTGAGCTTGGCGTGAGCTCGCCGAGTGACACGGGCGGGGGCGGAGACCTCGCCAGACGACTCGTCGAGCGGTTCGTCCGGCGCTCGGGTCATCGCGGCGCCCCGACTGCTCGGGCCAGTCGCAGCCATGCGTCGACGTCGAGTTCCTCGGGGCGGGCGGTCGGTTCGACTCCCGCCGCCGTGAACTGCTCGGCGGTGACCGCCGCGCCGAGCGACTTGCGCAACATCTTGCGTCGTTGTTGGAAGGCCGTGCGCACGAGATCGAACACCGCGCTCGGATCATGCTCTGAGCCCTCGGAACCGGGCGTGCGACCGTCGCGGCGGGAGACCTCGACGACCGCCGACTCGACATTCGGTCGTGGCACGAACACCGATGCCGGTACGTGGGCGACGATCCGGGCGCTTGCCCAATATGCGATCTTCACGCTGACCGCGCCGTAGGCAGCGGTGCGTGGCACCGCAACAAACCGGTCGGCCACCTCGCGTTGCACCATCACCACGAGCCGCTCGATGTGTGCTGCGGTGTCGAGGATGTCGCAGACCAACGGCGTCGCCACGTTGTACGGCAGGTTGGCCACGACCACCCATGGTCCGGCGGCGGGGTCGAGTGCGCTCGTCCAGTTGAGCGTCATCGCGTCGGCGTGCAGCACGGTCACGTTGGGGTGCTCGGCGACGGCGGCGCGCAGTGGTTCGATCAGTCCGTCGTCGACTTCGATCGCGGTGACAGATGCGCCGGTCTCGGCGAGCGCCAAGGTGAGTGACCCGAGCCCGGCGCCGATCTCAGCGACATGGTCGCCCGGTTCGACGTGCGCCAGCTCGGCGATCCGTCGCACCGTGTTGGGGTCGGCAACGAAGTTCTGGCCGAGGTCCCGGCGGGGCCGGAGATCGTGGGAGTCGAGAAGGGTGCGAATCGTCGGACGCGAATGCGTCACGTGCGGATCTCGACGTAGATCGGCGCGTCGGTGACGTCGGCCACCTGGGTGTACAGGTCGGTGTGCATCAGTACGTTGACACCGTCGCCGTTGCCGACCGGGGACAGCACTGCGGTGCATTCGACCGAGCGGTTATTGGCCACGTTGACCACCCGCAGGCGGTCGCCGGTGGTGACGCCTTCGGACACATTGCAGCGGCTGCGGTCGAGGAGGTTGCTGGTGTAGCTCGCCGAGGCGAGGATCCGCGTGCCGGGATCCGCGGGCACGGCCACCTGGGGGACACCGGGCCCGACGGCCTGCGGGCCGCCCATGTAGACCGGATCGGTCGCGGCGTTCGCGGTGTCGGGGGTGAGCGCCGAGGTGCCGGCGGGCGTGGGTGCCTCGGCGTCGGCCGACTCGTTGATCTCCACTCCTGCGGTGGCCACGTTGGGCGCGCCGTCGTCGCTGCCGGCCGCCCAGAACAACGCGGGGAGCGCCAGCACGGTGAGGGCGCTCACGGCGATGATGCGCCGGCGGTCGGTGGGGTCGAGGTTCATGGTGGACAGTCCGCATGCGGGCCACGAGGGGCGTCCGCTCAGGGCGTTCCAATGTATCCCTGGTTGACCGGGGTCTGCTCATCGACGGTGACCGCCGACCACGGAGAGTGGTGGCGCGGCGGTGGCTCAGCCGCCGATCGGAAGATCGAACAACCGCCGTGTGTTGCCGCTCGTTGCCGTCGCGATGGTGTCGACGTCCAGGTTGCGCAGATCGGCGACCGCGCGACCGACGTCGACGACCCATGCCGGCTGATTCTTCTTGCCGCGATGCGGGACCGGTGCGAGATATGGGCTGTCGGTCTCCACGAGCATTCGATCGAGTGGACACATCGTCGCTGCGGCATGCAGTTCATGGGCCTTGGGGAACGACACGATGCCGGAGAACGACAGGTAGCCGCCGCGTTCGAGTGCGCCGTCAGCTTCGACGGGGCCGCCGGTGAAGCAGTGGAAGATCGTCCGCTCCGGGATGCCGGTGCCGTCGAGCACGGCGAATGTGTCGTCCCACGCGTCACGAGTATGGATCACGAGCGGGAGCTCGCGGTCGTGTGCCAGCTCGATCTGGGCCTCGAACGCGGCGATTTGTTCTTCGCGCGGTGAGTGGTTGTAGAAGTAGTCGAGACCGGCTTCGCCGACCGCAACGATGCCGGGTGTGTCGAGCAAATCGACCACGGTGTCGACGCCGTGGCGTGCCTCGTGGGGGTGCAGCCCGACCGTGGCGAACACCTCGGGCCGGCGATCGGCCAGTTCGATTGCGGCGAGTGAACTGGCCCGGTCGCACCCGATCACCAACATCTGCTCGACGCCCGCGGCGACCGCGGCGTCGACGGTCGCGTCGTCGTCGACGTGGCAGTGCGAGTCGACCCACGTGACATCAGGGGTCAGACCCGTCGTGTCACAG
>JBCBSO010000362.1:0-4732 GCA_039819205.1 Actinomycetota bacterium | reverse complement strand
AGCCGGTCCGGGTCGTTCGGTGGGATCTCCAGCCGATCACCGCTCGGAACGTTCGGCGAACCGGGCATCACCGAGCGCATCGGCGCCAGCGGCGGATCACCTTCTTGCCACTCGTAGAAGTCGGCGAGTTGGTCGTCGATCAACACCAGCTCGGCGTCACCGTGGCGGATCCGCGCCCGGGTGCCCTCGATGAACGCTTCGAGTGAGCCCATACGCATCGGCAACGGCAACACCATCGACGCCATGCCGGCCATCCAGCAACCGCGCACGATGGTCATCAGGTCGCGGCTCGTCGGACCGAGAATCGCCACGTGATCGCCGGGGAGGAGACCCTTCGCTTGCAGCGCGGCGCCCACCGCGCGGGCGTCGTCATGCACCTGTCGCCACGGCACAGCGACGGGACCGTCGGGACCCATCACCGACGAGCCGACAAACCGCACCGAGGTGCCCATGTCCGCCGCGGCTTCGAGACGCTCGATGGTCGAAAGGATGGGCGAGGCTCCGTCGCTCATGAGGCCCCACGCTAGTGGGCGCCCTCCACACCGGCGCTCACCACGGCCCGGATGGTTATTGGCTGCCGTCGAGGCGATCGGGAAGATGGGTGTCGCGCCCGCCGCGCACCTTCACCTCGGGTGGGTTGCACACGTAGCAGCCGTATTCGACGTGCACGCCCTGGATCGACATCTGTGTACCGCGCGACTTCTCCACAATCACTTGCGGTCGGTGATACAGATCGTCGCCGCCGCAGTCGGGGCACCGCGGCCGCGGATCGCGGGTCCACGAGATTCGGCAGCTCGCACACGTGAGTTCGATCTGTCCGTCATCGAGCGGCTGGCCGGTCAACTCGTCGTCGGACGAGCACCGCGGACAGACGATCTCCAGTGCCACCACACCACGATACGGCCCGGCCCCAGTGCCGCCTGCGAACATGAGCGGTGATGCAGGTCGCCACGGCGCCGCCGTTGACGCTCCGCTCGACATACCACGGCCGACGGAGATTCTCACTCGAGCTGCGGGCCACCGAGGGCGCGGACTCCCCATTTGCGGCACTCGTCCCGCCTGGGACGCTGCTCGCCCTCACCTGCACGTGCATCCTCACCCCTGGGGCGGAGAGCGCCGCCCGCGTGGTCGATCGTGAGGCTGGCTACCTCGTGCTCGCGGCGGCGAGCGATGAACCATTCGACGATCGGTGGACGATCGAGCAAGTGCATGCGGCCGTGCCGGCGCGTCACGCCAACGATGGACCCGAATCGGCGTACATCATCCTTCCCAGCGGCGCGACCACCGACGTCATCGTCGAGCCGACGACGCTCGCCGCGGCCGCCGAACGCCATCCATCGCCACCGCCCGTTCGGCTGCCCCGCGTGCGAACGGCGCCGACCGCCGCATCAGCAATCGAGATCACCAACATCGCCGCCGGATTCGAGCCGGCGGTCGACGTCGTGACCGGACTGCTGGCGCGCACAGGACGGCCCGGTCGCGTACTCGTCGGCCATTCGGCCGAAGCACATGGGCCGCAGCTGGACATCACGTGGCACGACGACGTTCCGGCCGAGGGCTACGCCTACGAAGCAGCCGGACACACCGCCCGCCTGCGCGTCGCTGATGTCGACGGGCTGCGCCATGGATTGCTCGATCTCGTACGCGCTGCCGAGCACGGAGCGGAGCTCACGGAGTCGATCACCGCACCGCGCTTTGCCGTTCGCTGCGTCCACATCGATCTCGCCAGGCAGTGGTACGAGTCCGACGTGGTGCTGCGGCTGCTCGACGTCGCTGCATGGCGCCGCCTGAACCGGGTGCACCTGCACCTCACCGACGACGAGGCCTGGCGCCTGCCCGTCGCCGAGTACCCCCAACTCGCCGAGGTCGGCGGACGGCGCGGCCACGGACTGCCGATACCCCCGCTCAATGGTTCCTCCGCTGCGCCGTACGGGCGCACCTACACCAGCACCGAGATCACGTCGTGGGTGCAGCGAGCCGACGAGCTCGGCATTGTGCTCGTGCCGGAGATCGACGTTCCGGGCCACTGCCACGCCGCACTTCAGGCGGTGCCCAACCTGCGCGACCCGAACGAACGGTCCAGGGCGCCGAGCGTGCAGGGTTTCGTCGACAACGTCCTGGTGCCGGGCCGACCGGCAACCCGCCGATTTCTCGAGGCGGCGTTCGGTGCGCTCGCCGATGCCTTTCCATCATCACCACTGCTCCATCTCGGCGGCGACGAAGTGCCAGCCGACGCATGGCGCCGCTCGCCGGCCGCGCACGGGTGGGCCACCGCGCGCGGACTCGACGGGTCCGCCGAAATCGCCCACGCCCTCCACGACGATGTGGTCGCCATCATCCGCTCGCTCGGACGCGCACCGGCGATGTGGGAGGAAGCTGCCGTCGCCGGTGTCGACACCACCGGTGGCTATGCCGTCGGCTGGACGAGCGGCGCCTCGACGGCGTTGCTGACCGCCGCCGGCCACGACGTGGTCGTCGCTGCGGGCGAGGCCTACTACCTCGACATGGCGACCGCACGCGATTGGCAGCAGCCCGGCGCGTGTTGGGCGGGAGTGACGTCGATCGACGACAGCTGGAACTTCGATCCGCTCGCGGGCGTCGACCCCGAGCACCACAGTCGGGTGATCGGCACTCAGGCCTGCATCTGGAGCGAGCACATCACGAGTCTCGATGTGCTCGACGAGCTGGTGTTTCCGCGGCTGGACCTCATCGCCGAGCGGGCGTGGGGGCGGCATGACGACCTCGATGCGGCCGCGGTTGCCGCCGAGTGGCAGAGCGCACCGCGCTTCACGTCCGATCGATGACCGCGCACGCCGACCTGCACATTCGCCGGTACCAACCGGCTGACCGCGATGCCCTGTACGACATCTGTCTGCGCACCGGCGACTCGGGCAACGACGCCACCGGGCAATACGAGTCACCGACGCTGCTCGGCGACATCTACGTGGGTCCGTACGTCGAGTTCGAACCGGAACTCGCGAGGGTGCTCGCCCGCAACGACACGCCGGTCGGCTATGTGATCGGCACCACCGACAGCACCCGGTTCTTCGATCGGTGCGCGCGCGAGTGGATCGATCCGATGCTCGAGCGGCAGCCCGAACTCACGCGGCCGCCGCTGGCTCGACGGGCCGACGATCTCCGGCCACCGCAACACGCCGAGTTGCTGATCGACTACCCGGCGCACCTGCACATCGATCTCCTTCCCGACGCGCAAGGTGGCGGGTGGGGACGCCGACTGATCACGGCGTGGCTCGCCGAGGTGTGGCGCCGGCAGATCGCCGGGGTGCACCTCGGCGTCGGTCGCAACAACGTGCGGGCCATCGGTTTCTACGGACACGTCGGCTTCGTCGAGCTGCAGCGCGACGACCTCGCGGTCACGTTCGGGATGCGTCGACCCCAAACGGATCGATCGACGTAAGGTCGACGCCGTGGCTGTGCACGAACTCGTCCCGACGATCGACATTGCCGACCCGACCGCGGCCGATCTCGCCGCGCTCGACGAGGCCTGCCGGCTGCACGGGTTCTTCTTGCTGGCCGGTCACGGGCTCGACGAGCTGATCGCGGCGACGTGGCGCGAAACGGAGCACTTCTTCGGTGCCGACCGATCGGTGCGCACAGCCGTGGGTCGCGACGCAGACAACCCGCTCGGTTGGTTCGACCGCGAGCTCACCAAGCGGCGCCGGGATCACAAAGAGGTGTTCGACTTCATCGACCCGAGCGTGAGCGATCGCGACCAACACAACCGGTGGCCCGACCAGGCGACCCTTCCCCACTTCCGGCCGACGATGCTGGCGTTCTTCGATGCCTTCAGCGACCTCGCCGAGCGGACAGCAGCGGTCGTGTTGGGTGCGCTCGGGCTCGATGATGCGAACGGGTTTGCCGGTGATCGCCACAACAGCACGGTGCGGCTCAACCACTATCCGCTTGGCGATCCGGTGCCGGGTAACGAGCGCGATGGTCTCGCCGATCTCGGCGAGACTGCGCTCGGATACCACACCGACCCCGGCGTGCTCACGCTGCTGCTCCAGGACGACACCGGTGGCCTACAGGCGCGCACGGCCGCCGGGGAGTGGATCGACGTTCCGCCGAGGGCGGGGACGATCGTGGTCAATCTGGCCGATGCGATGCAGGTGTGGACCAACGATCGCTACTGCGCGGCCGTCCATCGGGTAACGACGATGACCGAACGCAACCGGTACAGCATCCCCTACTTCTCCAATCCGTCTCGGTCGACGTCGATCGCCCCGATCGCGGCGCTGGCCGATCAGCCGCGTTACCGAGAGTTCCTCTGGCGCGACTACATGCGCGCCCGCACCGAGGACAACTACGAAGACCTCGGCGCCGACGACGCCCAGATCACTGATTATCTGATCGGCTCGGCCTCACCGTGACAGTTGGGGTCTGACCCCAACTGTCACAATCAGAGGCAGGCGTTGACCGCGTTGTTCAGATTGACGGTGCGCGGGTCGCCGCTGATGCCCGAGTGCATCTCGTTCATCACGTAGCCGTAACCGACCTCGTTAACCGGGTCGGCATAACCGAGCGAGCCGCCGGCACCGGGGTGCCCGAACGACTCAGGCGTCAGCAGCGGAGCGAACGGCATGTCGAGCATGAACCCGGAACCGAACCGGGTCGGCAGGATGAGCGACTTGTCGGGCGCGTTCACCCGCTCGGCACGGGCCCGCTCGACCATTTCCGCCGACATCACCCGCACCCCATCGACCTCGCCAAC
>JBCBSO010000361.1:0-4762 GCA_039819205.1 Actinomycetota bacterium | reverse complement strand
ACACCGGCGGGACCACCGGCATGCCCAAGGGGGTGATGTGGCGCAACGGTGATGCGATGGTCGAGTGCTTCGGCGGCTCACCGACCGCCACCACCATCGACGAGTTCGTCGACGACGCCACGACCGGCCTGCGGGCGTTGCTGGCCCCACCGTTCATGCACGGCGCCGGCCACTGGATGAGCTTTCGGACGTGGCTCGGCGGCGGGACCGTGTTCGTGCAATCACGTCCCGAGCGGTTGGTTCCCGACGACATCTGGTCGCTCGTCGAGCGTGAGGCGCTGAACTTCCTACTGATCGTGGGCGACGCGTTCGCCCGCCCGCTACTCGACGAACTCGATCGCGCCCGAGCTGCCGGGAAGCCCTACGACCTCGGGTCGCTCAATGCGATCCTCTCCGGCGGCGCTGCGCTCTCAGAACCACTCAAACGCGAGTTCCTCGAGCATCTGCCCACTGCGCTGATCGTCGATGGTCTGGGATCGTCCGAAGCCGGCGGCCAAGTGTCGCACGTGTCCACCGCCGGGTCGGCGTCGACGGGCACCTTCGAGATCAGCGAGGGCAACGTGGTCCTCTCGGCCGACTTCGACCGGGTGTTGCAGACGGGAGACCAGGAACTCGGCTGGCTCGCCAAGACCGGTCGGTTGGCACTCGGTTATCTCGGCGACGCCGACAAGACGGCGCGCACCTATCCAGTGGTCGACGGCGTGCGCTACGCAGTGCCGGGCGACCGCGCCCGTCTCCTCGATGGCGGATTCGTCGAGCTGCACGGTCGCGACTCGGTCACGATCAACTCCGGCGGCGAGAAGATCTTCGCCGAGGAGGTAGAAGGTGCGCTCCGCACCCACCCTGCGGTCTACGACTGCGTCGTGTCCGGCCGTCCGAGCGACCGTTGGGGCAGCGAAGTCGTGGCCATCGTGCACTTGCGCAACGGGCACGACGCCACCGACGACGACCTGCGCGCCGCCGCCGAATCGCGTATCGCCCGTTACAAGTTGCCCAAGGTGATCGTGCGCGTCGATCACATTCAGCGATCGCCCTCGGGCAAGGCCGACTATCGATGGGCCAAAGCGACCGCTGCGGGCTCTACGGCCGATCACGGGGTGGCCAACTGAACCGGAATTCCGCGCACGGAACACCATCGCTGCGGCCTCGCTGACGCCGCGCTGACCCCTCCGCTGACGCCACTGCGTTGACTTGATGGAGCGCTTGACGACTCCGAAAACGCCGACGAGGATCCCTGCTCTAGGGGCCTTCGACGCAAGGGGTGGACGTGCGGAGACAAACCGAACGGGCTGGCGCCCGCCGGCTGGCAATCGTGCTCGCCTACGTATTGGCGATCGCCGCTGTCGTGCCCGGGCTGGCCGCCACGACCACCAGCGCCGTCGACGTCGGCCAATTCATCATCTGGCCAGATGGTCGCAGCTTCACCCGCTTCGGGCCCAACGCTCCGATCACGATCGGCACAGGGAAGATCAACTTCGAGCCCGTATGCCCAACCACCGGAACCCCAGACGGGTTCCTCCCGTTCGCCGACGTGTACGTCGTCCGTTCGGGGGTGGTGCGAACGATCGAAGCAGGCGAGACAAAGCTCGCTGAACTCGACCCTGCCAAGTTGCCCAACACGGTCCAAGGGTCCGCCGGGGGCGGAATCATCGACGAAGTCATCGGATACACGAAGCCCTCGGGTAAACACGGCGAGGGTCGATGGGCCGTCATCATCGACGAGTGCCAGGACGGGGTGTACACCGAAGGCCAGGACGCGATCTTCAACCCCGCGTTCGAGGTCACCCCGATCCCGGTCGGCCTGCCGCCACTCCCCGAGATCGAGGAGCAGAAGACGGAATGGAAGGGCCAGAAGGAACGGCTGAAAGAGGTCGCTGAACAGTTCGACAAGTTCCTCGAGCAGGCCGACAAGATCGAGGACGCACTCGACAAGATGAACGGCGGCGTGCGCGCCAACCGTCTGATCTCGAAGTTGGCGATCGACTCAGCGAGTCTCCTCCAGGATCCGATTCCAAAGATCTGCGAGAAGGCGACGGCGCCACTCGAAAAGCTCGACGACAAGACCGGCGAGCTCGCGGTACAAGTCACCAACGTCGCCGAAGCCGACCAAGCAGCGAAGTGGCTCGCTGGTAAGGGCCGCGACCAGATCAAGTCACTGTGCGAGAAGCTGGCCGGCGCGGGGAACCGGTGGCTGCTCGACCCGCGCGACATCGCCAAGGTGCACCTGGCCAACACCGTCAAGCACTACGAGGGCCTCGAGGCCGACCCACCGCGCGCCGACTTCGACGTCGTGACGACCCTGCAACCCTGGCAGGTGGTCGACGACGCCGACGGCGGCGACGTGAACCGTGCGATCTATCGCCTCGCCGAAGCACTTGGTGGCGAACAGGCGATCTCGCTCGGCCTGCTCGACGCGCTCGAGCGTTACCAGGGAGCGCAGGATGCGCGCAACGGATCTGGCGGACTCGGCCAGGCGCGCGCCACCGCCCGCTTCGCCCGACTCCTCGCCGACTGGCAGCCGTCGATGCTCGCCGGCCTCCAATCGTTCCGCGATGCACTCGCCGCCAACCAGGCCGACATCGACCTGGCGTTGGACGATGCACGCGCTGCGGCCGCCCGCTACGAGGCCGGGCTGCTGACCCCCGACGAGATCGACCTGTGGGTCCACCAACAGTTCTTCCTTGAGGAGTGGGCGCTCATGCTGGCGTCGGTCGGCGCGAGCATCGACGACGACACCACGGTGGCCAACCTGCTCGCGTTGATCGACGCCCAGATCGCCGGGATGGCCGGATTCGCTGACTCGATGGATGAACTCGCCAGCGACGTTGAGCTCATCGTCGACGAGCTGACGGCGAACCCGCTGGTCGACGACGCGCACCCAGTGGCGCACGCCGGAGGGCCGTACACCACACCGATGGGTGCCGCCGTCGTGCTCGACGGGACCGGTTCGACGTCCGCCTCCAGCACGATCGCGAGCTACGAGTGGGACTTCGACGGCGACGGCGACTTCGACGACGCCGTCGGCCCCCAGCCGAGCTTCAACCACCCCGACCCGCTGCTCGGGCTGGTCGGATTGCGCGTCACCGATGCCCTCGGCGCGATCGGCGTCGACTACGCGCCTGTCACCGTCACCAGCGTCGGCGGTCCGCCCACTGCCTCTCAGGTGCGTCCCGATGGCACGATCACAATCCGGCTCGACGACACGGCCGAGTTCGAAGTAGCCGCCGCCGACCCCGACGGCGATCCCACTGCGATCCAGTGGCAATTCGACCTGGTTGACGTGCCCGGCGCCACCGGCTCGGTCTTTAGCTACACGCCGACGGAGATCGACCAGATCGGACTGTGGCGGGTCGACGCGGTCGTCACCGCGGGCGGCGAACGGACGCGCCAGAACTGGATACTGCGGGTACGCGGCGCCGACGCTGACGCCGACGGCTACGACGTTCCCCTCGACTGCAACGACGCCAACCCGGAGATCCGACCAGTACGCGACGAGATCATCGGCAACTCGATCGACGACGACTGCTCCGACGCGACGAGCGACGAGGGCGACCCCCCGACCGCCGACTTCAGTGTCGACCCTGTTGGCGCGGGTGTCGGGGAGACCGTGACCTTCACCGACCAGTCGACCGAGGGCAGCGCGACCGTCGTCGGCGTCGACTGGAACTTCGGCGATGGCGACACCGGTACCGGGTCGCCGGCGACCCACGTCTACTCGGCACCAGGCGACTACCTCGTCACCCAGACCGTCACCGACGCGCTCGGCAAGAGCGATATCTCGACGCGGACCGTCAGCGTCCGGATCGCGCCGACGGCTGCGTTCGACGCGCCATTGCCCATCGTTGCCGGCGAGCCAGCGGTCTTCACCGACACCAGCACCGACGACGGGTCGATCGTCAGCCGAGCCTGGGACTTCGGAGACGGCACGACGAGTACCGACATCAACCCGAGCGTGACCTTCGGCACGCCCGGCACACGGACGGTGACGCTGATCGCCACCGACAACGACGGGTTGTCGCGGTCCACCGCCCAGAGTGTCGACGTGTTGGCTCGCCCCACCGCGGTGTTCGACCTGATGCAGGTGCCGGCCGGTCCGGGAGCAACGGTCGAGTTCGTCGACCGTTCCACCGACGATGCGCCGATCACCAGCTGGGACTGGAGCTTCGGGGATGGCGCAACGAGCACCGACCGCGATCCGACCCACGACTACACCGCGCCGGGGACGTATGAAGTGACGCTGACGGTCACCGATAGCGGCGGCCTCACCGACACGTCGACGATCACCGTCGTGATCGGCACCCCGCCGACCGCCGCGTTCGGCTTTGCTCCCGGCAGCGACATCGATCCCGGCGAAACGGTGACGTTCACCGACACCTCGACGCCCGGCGACGCACCCATCGTCGATCGGTCGTGGGCCTTCGGCGACGGCACGACGAGCACGGCGCCAAGTCCAACGCACATCTTCACCACCACCGGTGCTTTTCCGGTCAGCCTCACCGTCACGGACGGCAACGGTGCATCAGCGACGATCGTCCAAGTCGTTGCGGTGTCCGTCGTGCCGCCCGTCGCCGCATTCACCGTCGGCCCAGGGCCCCACTACGCCGGCGATCCCGTCGGCTTCTTCGATGCGTCCAGCGACCCCGACGGCGTCGTCACCACGCGTGAATGGAGCTTCGGCGATGGCGGCAGCAGTACGGAGACGAACCCGTCCAACACGTTCGCCGATCCCGGCATCTACCCGGTGAACCTGACGGTGACCGAC
>JBCBSO010000360.1:0-4768 GCA_039819205.1 Actinomycetota bacterium | reverse complement strand
GCTGGTGTGGGTGTCGCCACTCGACGGCGAGATCGTCGATGTGCGCGCCCGCTCGATTCAAGCGCCCGGTGCCGACGACTGGTGGGCCCGCCCGCTGTCGATTGGCGTGCTGGTGGTGTTGGTCGCCTGGGTGGGGTTCATGACGGTGTTCATCGTGTTTGTCGCCCTCGCCCGTTGGCGGCGTGCGCGCCGCGAGGTCCGCGGTCGCCGCGTCCCCGGCACGTAACCCGTAACGCTGGTGCCAGACACCCTGTTACGCGCAGGGTGTTACAGGGTGTCTGACACCAGCGTTACGGGTTCGATCTGCAATCGTTGGAGTCATGAGCGACGCCCCCGCAGCTCCGACCGTCGTCGAGTATCACTTCGACGCGATGTGTCCGTTTGCGTACCAGACATCGGTGTGGATCCGCGAGGTTCGACGACTGACCGATCTGACGATCGACTGGAAGTTCTTCAGTCTTGAAGAGATCAACCGCCGCGAGGGCAAGAAGCATCCGTGGGAGCGCGAGTGGTCGTACGGCTGGTCGATGATGCGCATCGGTGCGGTGTTGCGGCGCAACGACATGGCCGATCTCGATCGGTGGTACGAACGCGCCGGCCGCGCCTTGCACGCCGAGGGGTTGAAGCCGCACGACCCGGACGTGGCGCGCCATCTGCTCGCCGAACTCGACCTCGACCCGGGCATCGTCGATGAGGCGATCGGCGACCCGACGACACACGACGAGGTGAAGGCCGACCACGACCGCGTTGTCGCCAGCGGCGGGTACGGCGTACCCACGCTGTACTTCCCGGAGTTCACGAACGACGTCGGTGATCCAGAGTGCATGTTCGGGCCGGTGGTGCTCGACCCACCGACGGGCGACGCCGCCCTGCGGCTGTGGCAGGCGACCACTGCGTGGCTCGAGTTCCCCTACCTCTTCGAACTCCAGCGCCCGAAGAATCCGCACTACCACGGCGTGATCGCCGATCGGCTCCAGACATACCTCAACGCCCGCGATTGGGTGTCGATCAACCGCGGCGAGGTCGTGTCGTTCGATCGCGCCGCGGAGCCGGCAGCCGGCTGAACGACACGGTGCGTCACACGCTGAGTCACCGGCCGTGCGACCGCTCGGCCGACCGCTGGCGTAGCCTCTGTCGGCGATGAGCGCCGACTCGACCGACCACCGCCCACCCGTCGTGATCGGGACCTATGCCGACACCGGCGAAGCCGAGATCACCCGCGCCCACCTGCGGGCCAACGGCATCGAGTCGGCGATCGTCGACGACGTCGAAGGTGGCGTGCTCCCCGTCGATACACAAGGCGGCGTGATGGTGGCGGTCCACGCCGCCGACGAAGACCGCGCCCGTGCCGTGCTGACCGGCACCGACTGATCGCTCAGTCGCCCGGCGGTGTGTTTCGCCGCCCAGCGGTCGCCCGCAGGTAGAGCCCGGCGGCGAGCACCAGCCCGCCGATGACGAGACCGAGCGTCTGCAGCACACGGCCATCGTAGGGGCGACCGGACACTTGGTCGCGGTGCGTGGTGACACCCCCTCGTCATGGTGGGTCTCATGGGATCACGTCGAATCGAACGCCACCGCTGCCGCGAGTGCGGTGCCGAGCATCCGAAGTGGGCTGGGCAATGCGCTGTGTGCCATCGCTGGAACTGTCTGGAGCCGCTCGCCGACGAACCCGACCGCTCCCGGGCGGCGCGCGCCGCGGCGCCAGTTCGCCTCGACGACCCGCACGCGCCCCCGCCGGCGCGGCCGCAGGCGACCTCAATCGCCGAACTCGACACTGTGCTCGGCGGCGGCCTCGTTCCCGGCTCGGTCACGTTGCTCGGCGGCGCCCCAGGCATTGGCAAGAGCACACTGATGCTGCAGCTCCTCGCCGCATGGGACGGCCCCACGATGTACATCGCCGCTGAAGAGAGCGCCGAGCAGATCCGTGATCGTGCCGAGCGGCTGGCGATCGATCGCAGCTCGATCTGGGTGCACGCAACCACGTCGGTGGGTTCCGCCATCGAGGCCATCCGTGCGCAGTGCCCCGGCGACAGACGGCCCGCCGAGCTGGTCGTGGTCGACTCGATCCAAACGGTGGCCGACCCCGATCTCGGCGGCGTCGCCGGAGGTGTTGCCCAGGTGCGGGCGTGTGCCCAACGCCTGGTCGACGTGGCCAAGGCATCGCACGTGGCCATCGTGCTGATCGGCCACATCACCAAAGACGGCAGTCTCGCCGGCCCGAGCACGCTCGAGCACGTCGTCGACACGGTGCTGCACTTCGAAGGCGACCACCACCATGCGCTGCGCCAACTGCGCGCAAGCAAGCACCGGTTCGGCCCGACCAACGAACTCGGCGTATTCGAGATGACGCCACATGGCCTGGAAGCCGTCGACGACCCGTCTGCGGTGTTGCTCGCCGATCGTCGTCCCGGCATCCCCGGATCGGTGATCGTGCCAACGGTCGAGGGGCGACGGGCCGTGGTGGTCGAGATCCAAGCGCTGACCAATCCGACCCCTCCCGGTGCGTCGGCGCGGCGCAGCGCGCAGGGCCTCGACAGCCGACGTCTGGCGATGCTCTTGGCGGTACTCGAGCGTCGTGCCCGAGTCGGCCTGGGCGACCTCGACGTGTACGCGTCGGCCGCAGGCGGTCTCCGGCTCACCGAGCCCGGCTGCGACCTCGGGGTGGCGGTCGCCGTGGCCAGTGCGCGCCTCGACGCACCCGTGTCGTCTCGGGTCGCCGTGTTCGGCGAGGTCGGCCTGGGCGGCGAAGTCCGCCAGGTGCCCGGACTCGAACGACGTATCGACGAGGCCCGCCGCCTCGAGTGCACGCGCATCATCGTCCCCGCCACCGCCCTCGGTGCCAGTCCGGGCAACGACATCATCGGTGTCAACACGGTGGCGCAAGGGCTCGCCGCCGCCGGTGTGACCGACGATGTGCACGCGCTGCGGGCCGTGTAGACGACGGCCCAGAAGGTGCCCGACGCGCCGTCACCTAGGATCGACACATGCAGTCCCGGTACACCGGCGCCAGCGAGGAGATGCGCAATGCGCTCGCCCGCGTCGCCCCCGGGACCGCATTGCGCGACGGGATCGACCGCGTCGTTCGGGCCAAGCTCGGTGCACTCCTCGTACTGAGCGACGACGCCGACGTGCTATCGATCTGCACGGGCGGGTTTCTCGTCGATGCGCCGTACAGCCCGCAACGGCTGTCGGAGCTGGCCAAAATGGATGGGGCGATCATCGTGTCGAGCGATGGCGGACGAATCGCTCGGGCCAACGTCCACCTCGTCCCCGACCCGACCGTTCCGACCAGCGAAACCGGCACTCGGCACCGCACCGCCGAACGGGTCGCCAGGTCGCTCGGCGTGCCGGTGATCTCCGCCAGCGAGGAGATGGGGGTGATCAACGTCTATGCCGGCGGCGGTAAGCGCCAACTACAAGAGGTTGGCCATCTCCTCGACCGGGCCAACCAGGCACTGCAGACGCTCGAGCGCTACAAGGTGCGCCTCGACGATGCGTTGACCAACCTGACCGCCGCCGAGGTCGAAGACATCACCACCATGCGCGACGTCGTCTCGGTGGTGCAGCGCGGCGAGATGGTGCACCGCATCGCCGACGAGATCGAGACGATGATCATCGAACTCGGCGTCGACGCTCGTCTGGTGCGATTGCAGCTCGACGAGCTGTACAGCGAGATCGACGACGAACTCGACCTGGTCGTCGCTGACTATCTGCCGCCGACACGAACGGTCGAGCACTCGCTCGAAGCGATGTCACGGCTGTCCGACGATGAGGTGCTCAACCTGCGAACCGCGGCGTCGACCGTGTGGTCCGAACCCGACCCGAATGAACTCGATCTGAGCACCGAAGCTGCTCCAAAGGGGGTTCGCCTGCTCCATCGCGTCAGCCGACTCCCCGACGGCGCCGCCGAGCAGGTGGCCGAGCACTTCAGCAGTTTGGCCAAGCTGCAGCGGGCGACGGTCGATGATCTCACCGCAGTCGCCGGTATCGACGAGCCCACGGCGCGGGCGATCCGCGAGACGCTGGCGCGCATCACCGAGGCCACCATCCTCGACCAGTACGACTGAGCGCACACGAGCGCAACGACCACGAGCGCGCGTCGCTCGCTACACCTACGCTGCGCGCCCGTGACAGGCACCCTGCGCCGCGACCTCGGACTGAGCGACGCGGTGATCATCGGCGCCGGCTCGATGATCGGGGCTGGGGTCTTTGCCGCGTGGGCACCAGCCGCCGAGGCCGCCGGGACCGGATTGCTCATCGGCTTGTTCATCGCCGGCGTCGTGGCGTTCTGCAACGCATCGTCGTCGGCACAGCTGGCGGCGATCCATCCCGAATCGGGCGGTACGTACGTGTACGGGCGCAAGCAGCTGAGCCCGGCGTGGGGACACCTGGCCGGTTGGGGTTTCGTCGTCGGCAAGACGGCGTCGTGCGCCGCGATGGCGCTGACCGTCGGGGCATATCTGTGGCCCGCCCAGCAGCGTCTCGTCGCGGTCGGGGCGACGCTGGCCATCGCTGCGGTCAACCTTGGCGGACTCAGTCGCACCGTCGCCGTCACGCGCCTGCTCCTTGCGGTCTCCATGACGGCGCTCATCGCCGTGGTGATCGCCGGCTGGACGAGCGGCGACGCCGACCTCGACCGGATCACGCCGATCGACGGCAGCGCCTACGGGATTCTGCAGTCGGCGGGGCTGTTGTTCTTCGCCTTCGCCGGCTACGCGCGCATCGCCACGCTGGGCGAGGAGGTGCGCGACCCGGAGGTGACGATTCC
>JBCBSO010000359.1:0-4815 GCA_039819205.1 Actinomycetota bacterium | reverse complement strand
CCTTGATCGACGACACCGGCGACAGCCAACCCGGGGTCTACCCCGGCGCGGGGGCGCTCACGCCGTGATCCCGTACCCGCTGCGGTAACACGAGCAGTTGCGGCGTGCAGCGGTGACGCCAGTCGCTGCCTCACCGGGCGGTTACTGTCGCCGCCGTGCGCGCGGTAGCGGTGAATGCCCAGATGCCGGGGACGGCCGCAGCCCGGTGGCGCGACGTGGGCGATGGCCGGCGGGCGATGGTCGTCGAGGTCGTCGGCGACGGCGAGGCGGCGCGCATCAGCGCATCGTCATCGGCGGCGATCGAGGCTGCCGCCAACCGGGCGCGCAACGATCGGGCACCGCTGATCTTCCTGGTGGAGACCACCGGGGTCGACATCGTTGGTGGGATCGGGGCGCTCGACGCCTGGGGCCGAGCGGTCGCCGCCGTGGCGGCGTGCTCCGGCGTGGTGCCCACGGTGGCGATCGTCGACGGGCCGGCCGTGTCAGGGCCCGCACTCCTGCTCGGCGTCGTCGACGCCGTCGTGATGACCGAGCGGGCGTACGCCTTTGTCAACGGACCGGCGATGGTCGAGCAGTACACCGGGGTGCCGATCGATCGCGGCGAGCTCGGGGCGGCCTCGTTGCACGAGCGCTACACCGGCGTCGCCACCCTGGTCGCCGCCGACCGCGACGCCGCACTCGAGGCGGCGACCGAACTGCTCGCCTACCTCCCCGACCACGTCGATGCCGAGCCACCCAGGTGGCCGCGTCACGATCCACCCGACCGTGACTGCCCGGACGCTGCTGCGCCGATTCCGCCGACATCGACTGGCAGCTACGACATGCGCCGCGTCGCCGCAGCGATCGTCGACGACGATTCGATGCTCGAGCTCCGTCCGCGGTGGGCGGCCAACGTGATCACCGCCCTGGCCACGATCGACGGTCGCCCGGTCGGCATCGTGGCCAACCAACCGATGGTGCTCGCCGGCACACTCGACATTCCGGCCTCGCAGAAGGCGGCCCGCTTCGTCGCCTGGTGCGATGCACTCAACCTGCCCCTGCTCACCCTGGTGGACACCCCCGGCTTCTACCCGGGCAAAGACCTCGAGTGGCGAGGCATGATCCGCCACGGTGCGCAGCTCGTGTATGCCTACGCCCGCGCCACCGTGCCGCGACTGTGCGTGATCGTGCGCAAGAGCTACGGCGGGGCGTACATCGTGATGGACTCCAAGACGATGGGTAACGACATCTGTCTGGCGTGGCCATGGGCGGAACTCGCCGTGATGGGCGCGGGGCAGGCGGCGGCGGTGCTCATGCGCCGGGCGACCGAAGACGAACGCCGCGCCTACGAAGCCGACTACACCGATCGCCTACTGAATCCGTATGTCGCCGCCGCACGAGGGTACGTCGACGCAGTCATCGACCCCGCCGACACACGCCGTGAGCTGTGCGCTGCGCTCGATGCGCTCGCCCACAAACGCGAGCTCCTCGTCGGGCGAACGCACGGCAACGAGCCGCTGTAAACGCGCGGATCGCCGCCGGCCCGGCATTGCCTGGCGTCGGCGCAGTATCGTGACCGCTCGGTCGAGAGATCCCCGACCGCCGGTTCGAGCCACGAGAGGAAGCCACGTGCCCGACACGATCACCATCACCGACGACCGCACAGGAAAGACCGTCACCGTTCCGATCGAAGGTGGCGTCTTTCCATCGTCGGCGCTGCGCGAGCTCGACCCCAACCTGTATTGCTACGACCCGGCGTATCTGTCGACGGCGTCCTGCAAATCCGAGATCACCTATCTCGACGGCGGGGCCGGGATCTTGCGCTACCGCGGCTACCCCATCGAACAGCTCGCCGAGCAGTCGACCTACCTCGAAGTGGCCTATCTGCTGCTCCACGGCGAGTTGCCGACCACTGAGCAGCTCGACCAGTGGGTGTTCGACGTCACCCACCACACGTTCATCCACGAGAACATGCGCAAGCGGTTCGTCGACGGGTTCCACTACGACGCCCACCCGATGGGCATGTTCGTGTCGGCACTCGCGGCGCTCGGAACGTTCTATGACGACTCCAAGGAGATCGACGACCCGGAGGCACGCCGGTTTCAGACGCTGCGTCTGATCGCCAAGGCACCGACGATCGCCGCGATGTGTTACCGGTTCTCGGTCGGGCTGCCGTTTAACCAGCCCGACAACGACCTGTCGTACCCGGCCAACTTCCTCAACATGATGTGGAAGATTGGCGACTACGAGGTCGATCCGGTGCTCGAACGGGCGATGGACGTGTTGTTCATCCTCCACGCGGATCACGAGCAGAACTGCGGCACGACGGCGATGCGCGTCGTGGGCTCGAGCCAGGCCGATCCGTACTCGTCCGCCGCAGGTGCCGCATCGGCGCTGTATGGCCCGCTGCATGGTGGCGCCAACGAAGCCGTCGTGCGGATGCTCGCCGACATCGGCTCGATCGATGAGGTCCCGGCGTTTATCGAGACGGTCAAGGCCGGCGAAGGCCGCCTGATGGGCTTCGGACACCGGGTGTACAAGAGTTACGACCCGCGGGCCACGATCATCAAGAAGACCGCCGACGACGTGTTCAAAGTGACGGGTAAGAACCCGCTGCTCGACATCGCGCTGGCGCTCGAAGAAGTGGCGCTCAGCGACAGCTACTTCATCGATCGCAACCTGTACCCCAATGTCGACTTCTACTCGGGGCTGATCTACCAAGCGATGGGCTTCCCGGTCGACATGTTCACCGTGTTGTTCGGCATCCCCCGCATGTCGGGTTGGCTGGCCCATTGGGAAGAGTCGCTCAACGACCCCGCGCAGAAGATCTCCCGCCCGCGCCAGTGGTACGCCGGCCCCGAAGAGCGCGACTACGTCGCCATCGCCCACCGCTAGTCACACTGTGACAGTTGGGGTCTGACCCCAACTGTCACAGTGTCAGCGCTCGGGAAGCGCTCGGCACACGGTCGGGATCAGATCGGTGAGTAGGCGCACGTCGCGCGCGACCCGAGCCCGGATCAGCCCGCCCTCGAGTGCAGCGATCAACAGCCGTGCTGCACTCAGCGGATCGATGTCACTGTCGGGCCCCAGGCCGGTGCGCTCAAACGTTGCCGCCAGCGCGGTCTCCCACTGCTGAAAGCGTGTGTCCAACGCACGAGCGAGATCGTCGTCGTCCGGCCCGAGTTCGAGCGCCGTCGTCGCAAACCAACAACCGTCGCGGAATCCCGACGCCTCGAGCTCGCGGGCCTGGAACGAGAACACCTCGGCCACGACGTCGGCTGGCGTCGTCGCTCGCCGCAGCACCGCGGCGATGTCGGCCGAGACACCGTCATTGACGTAGCGCAGCGCCTCGATGGCCAGTTCCGGCTTACCACCGGGGAAATGATGGTAAATCGAGCCACGCGGCAGCCCGCCTTGGTCGACGACGTCGACCAAGGTCATTGCGCGGTAGCCGTCGCGTCGCAGCATCGTTGCCGCCACCTCGATCATGTCGCTCCGGGTGCCCATACGGCGACGATATCGGTTGACCGGATATGTATGCATGCATACTATTCCTGCATGATCGACATATCGACGCTCCCGGAGCCCGTCGACCGATGAGCGACGACGAGCTGGAGGGGTGGCTGAACGACCACGTGCAGTTGTCGAGGGTGCCGATCGGCGACGTCGAGCTGCACGTGGCCAGCGCAGGCGATGGCCCGCCCGTGCTCTTGCTGCACGGGTTCCCCGAGTTCTGGTACGGCTTCCGCAACCAGATCCGGCCGCTCGTCGAGGCGGGATACCGGGTGATCGCGCCCGATCTGCGCGGCTTCAACCTCTCGGACAAACCCGCTGAGATCGGCAGCTATCGAATGGATGTTGTTGCCGCCGACATCGCTCGACTCATCGATCGGCTGGTGCCCGATGAGTCCGTGTCGGTGGTGTCGCACGACTGGGGCACCACCGTTGCGTGGCTCTACGTCATGCAGCACCAAGCACGCGTTCGCCGATTCGCCGCACTGGCCGGCCCGGAGCCCTGGTACATGTCGCGCTCATTGCGCTGGTCGCAGTTTCGTCGACACCCGTACTTCTTCTTGTTCCAGTGGCGGGTCGCGGAACGACTGCTCACACAACGCGACTGCCGAGGCATTCGCGCGGTGTTTGCGAACGATGCGCAGACACCGGGCGTATTCAGCACCACATCACTCGACCGATACGCCGAGGCGTTCGCTCGGCCTGGGGCGGCACGCGCGACGCTCAACTACTACCGCGCGATCAAATTGATCTCGCCCGACGAGGTGCGTGCCTTGCAGTCTCGGCTCTCGCTTCCGGTGCTCATCGTCGTCGCCGGACACGACCGTTACATCGGCATCGACGGCGCCGATCCCGGCGATGCCTTCTACGACAGCGTCGAAGTCGTCACGATCGATGAGTCGAGCCACTGGCTGCTCACCGACGCTGCGCCCCGCGTGAACGAGCTTCTCCTCGACTTCCTCGACCAGCCCATCTGAACAACATCAGGTGTCAGGCACCAGATGTAACACCGCCCTAGAAGCTGTCGATTGCGGCGTTGAGCGTGGCGCTCGGACGCATCGCGGGCTCGGCCTTGGCCGGATCGGGACGGTAATAGCCACCGAGATCGACCGGCTCGCCTTGCACGCCGTTCAGTTCGGCGACGATCGCGTCCTCGTTGTCGGCTAGCGCGGTGGCGAGCGGAGCAAATCGCTCGGCGAGCGCCGCGTCGTCGGTCTGCGCAGCCAGCGCCTGCGCCCAATACAACGCCAGGTAGAAGTGGCTGCCGCGATTGTCGAGCCCGCCGAGGCGGCGAGTCGGCGACTTGCGCTCGGTGAGCAGCAT
>JBCBSO010000358.1:0-4820 GCA_039819205.1 Actinomycetota bacterium | reverse complement strand
TCAGCCTTTACCTGCTCGACCGGGCTCCCGCCTGGCTCGGCGACTACTGACAGGAGTCGGAACGATGCGTGTGCGTGAACTGATCGACATTTTGAGCGACCAGCCGGCTGATGCCGAAGTAGAGCTCGCCGTGATCGCCCCCGTCGAAGACGCCGCCGACGACATCACGGTCGACCGGTACTTCGTCGACGGCGTGCTCCCCTGGCCCGATGGCGAGCGAGACGAGGTGGCAATCTGGATGGTTGGCGGCGACGAGGCCGACGTGAACGCGTTCCTCGACGCCATCGAGCAACCGAACCTCGAGACGACCGACGAAGGGCCGACATGAGCATCGACGAAGCGACCGAATCCAACACTGCACCCGCCGACGATCGCGGCCCCATTCACGGGGTGATGGAGCGGTGGTATCGCCACCTGCGCGGTGAGTTGCCGGGCGGGCTCGATGCGCTGCTGCATGAAGACTGTGTGTTCCTGTCCCCGATCGTGTTTACGCCGCAAGAGGGCCGCGAGATCACCAAGCTGTATCTCACGGCGGCCGGCGGCACGCTTGGTGGCGACGAGCCCACAGACTCAGAAGATTCATCCGACGACGCGACGAACGTCGGCGGGAGCTTCGGGTACGTCAAGACGATCGTCGAAGGGCATCATGCGATGCTCGAGTTCGAGACCAAGATGGACGGCAAGTACGTCAACGGCGTCGACATCATCACCTGCGACGACGACGGGATGATCACCGAGTTCAAAGTGATGATCCGGCCGTTGCAGGCGATCAATCTCGTGCACGCCCAGATGAAGGCGATGCTCGAGAAGCTGTCGGGCTGAGCGCCCCCTCGGCGCCGGCCCGATCAGGCGGGCCGACGTCGAGACACGAACACCGCAGTCGCGCCGAACAGCAACGTCAGTGCCGCGACGAGGGCGATGCCGCCATCGACTCCGCCGCCGCCCGTGTTCGGCAGCGTTCCCGTCGGAATCACGCCGCTGGTCGGCGGCGGTGGCAGCGTGGTGCTCTGCGGCACCGTCGTCGTTGTCGTCGTGGTCGTTGTTGTGGTGGTCGTCGTGGTCGTCGTCGGCGGTGGGATGCGCTGGTTGTCGACCGTGTGCAGGCACCACTTCTGCGAGGCCCGACCAAACTCCGGGATCGTTGAACCATCGCTGTCGGGGACAGCGGCATCGGTCCCGAACGCCGGGTAGTACGAGCACTCGGAGTAGTTGTCGGGGTTCTCCCAGTTCACCGTGAACTCTCCAAGCCCGTCGACGTTCTCCCATCCGTCGGGCAGACCGGTCTCGGTGACTTCATAGACGCCATCGACGGGCACCCAGTAGCCGCCGATGTCGGTGCTGAAACCAAACTCGTTCTGGTAGTCGCAGTTGAGCACGTCGCTCTCAACGTTTGTGAATCCCTCGCCATAGGGCGCGAAGAACACGCTCGGCGTTTCGTACTCGAGGTACTTGCAGGTGGTCGTTGCCCCGTTCACCACGTCGGGTTCAGTCGGATTCGATGTCTGTCGGATCTGGATTTCGTACGCCTGCCTGTCGAGATCGTCGGGCGGCGTCGGTTCACCGTCCCATGTCTTGTCGATGAACACGTGCTGCGAGCAGCGTTGCGCATTGGTCGAGATACCCAACTGTTCCTGATCGGTGTCCGTCAGCTGCCAGGTCGCGTTACCGGCGTTGATCTGCACCGCGGCCGCGTTGACCGGCCAATACTGGGTCCGGCCGTCACGTTCGCGCGGCGGGTCGGCCGTGGGGTCCCAGAAGAACGGGGGCCATACGACGTGCGCCAATTCGTCTTGAGCGTTGGTCACCGGCTTGTCGAAGAACGTCGGCGGTCCGGCGACGATCCCAACATCGTTG
This sequence comes from Actinomycetota bacterium, assembly GCA_039819205.1. Lineage (GTDB taxonomy): Bacteria > Actinomycetota > Acidimicrobiia > Acidimicrobiales > Ilumatobacteraceae > JABSQH01. Next base: position 2,966 of record JBCBSO010000358.1, on the reverse strand, counting down.
TTCAAGTTGTTGTCCTGCCCGACTGGCACGTTGACCGAACCGTCGGGCTGACCGCCCCGAATCTCCCAGCCGAAGATGACGTTGTAGTCGCCGCCGCCGACCGGGCGAATGCACTCCGGCACCGGGTTGACCGATGTCGGGCCCGGAGGTCCAGCGGTCGTGTGACCGGGCGCAGCCACCGCGACCAAACCGACAGAGCCAAGCGCGGCGGCGAGTGCGATACCGAGACGAGCTGCGATCGTTCCCCGTGCCATTCGGGGCACGGTAGCTCAACTGCTCATCCCGCCCCATGAATGCGAGCCGACGTGTTCCGATGAGCGGCGGGACGCCCACCACGACGACGGCCCCTACTTGTGACCGCCACCAATTCTGGACAGCTCAGGTGATCGTGGCGGTGGGGCCCCAGGCGTGGGCGGCGCGGATTGCGTCGAGGCTGGCGCGCGCGTCATGGACGCGTACGCCCCACACGCCGCGCAGCGACGCCAGTGCGCTCAGCGCTGCCGTGGCCACGTCGCGTTCTGCCGCGGGGCGCGGCGCCCCCGAAGCCGAGTCGGCGAGCAACTCGCCAATGAATCGCTTCCGCGACGCCCCGAGCAAGATCGGCCGGCCAAGGGTCGACAGCTCGTCGAGTCGGCGCAGCAGTGCCCAGTTGTGTTCAGGTGTCTTGGCGAACCCCAGTCCCGGATCGATGACGACCCGGTCGAGCTCGATGCCGGCGGCGGCGCATGCATCGAGCCGAGCGGCGAGTTCGTTGCGCACGTCGAGAACGACATCGTCGTACACCGCATGATCGTCCATACGGTCGCTGAACGCGCGCCAGTGCATGCACACGTATGGCACCTCGAGCTCGGCCACCAGCGGCAACATTCGCTCGTCGGCGAGGCCGCCACTGACGTCGTTGATGACCGACGCGCCCTCCTCCACCGCGGCCATCGCCGTCGACGCATGCACGGTGTCGATGCTGACGGCGATGCCCTCGGCGCACAACGCGGCGACCACGGGAAGCACGCGGCCCTGTTCGACGTCGACGGGAGTGCGCGCGGCACCCGGTCGAGTCGACTCGCCACCGATGTCGACGATGTCGGCGCCCGCGGCGCGCAACGCACGCCCGTGCCGTACCGCGCTGGCCACGTCCGCGTGTTGCCCGCCGTCGGAAAAGCTGTCGGGCGTGACGTTCAGCACACCCATCACAAGGGCCCGATCCGCTGCCCCCGGGTCACGGCGTAGGCCGTGCAACGATGGGATCGACGGGGCCATGGCCGCCACCTTGCCGGCCACGGCGCGAATCCCCAACCCGGTGGTCAGACGAACCCGCTCGCCTACAGTGGGCGGCTGAAAGGAGCCCCACCAATGAGCATCGAACAGGCCCAAGCGTTGATCCGGCGACTGAACGACGACGAGGAGTTTCAGCAGCGGTTCATCGACACCCCGGCCGAAGACCGACGCGCCTTGCTCGAGGCGGAGGGGTACGGCGACGTTCGCCCACCACACCTTGCACATACGCTGCCCAAGTCCGCTGGCGGCGAGCTCACCGACGACGAATTCGCCGCTGTCGCCGGCGCCGGCGGGGACACCTCCCTGGCGACTGCGCTCGGCACGTGGACCGGATCGGTAGCCATCACCGCCGCCGTTGCGCTCTCGGCGTAGCGGCCCGAGATCGACCGACGAGAGCGCTCACACGATGGGCGCGCCAACGGCGACCAGCGCGTCGCGGATCGGGTCCACGTGGCGTTCGAAGCGACGCCATGCGCCCACGGCCGATCGATAGATCGGTTGGCGAACTTGATAGCGGCTGGCCGTGGCGACGATGCCCGGCTGTCGATGGAACTCCATACACCGGTCGTCCCAGTCGAGCTCGCAGAATTCAAGTAGTCGCTCGATCTGAGGGCGTGGTTCAGCCACGAGTTCCTCGTAGCGAACCTCGTGCACGTCGACCGGAGCGTGCTGGCGCCAGTGGTTCATGAGATCGCGGTGGTCCGCCCACCCCTGCGCCAGCCCGTTGGGCGAACTGCTCCAGCCGTGTTCCTTGCCGTACATCTGGGTGTAGTTGGAGACCGCTACGTCCATCGGGTTGCGTCGGATGCTGATGTACTTGGCATCTGGAAGCAGTGCGGCCATCAGACCGAAGTGGCGGTAGTTGGATGGCATCTTGTCGGTCAGCCGCGCAGCGCTGCCCGCACCGCCAACGTAGGCGTCCCTCGCCATCGACTGCAGCTCGTGCCACGTCGTTGCGTCCAGGCCTGCCAGCGATCGCACGTACGAACCGGTGCGATCACCAGCTCGGTACACGTGCACCCCGAGTTCGATCATCGTGTGCATCTCTCCGCCGGCGCGCACCTTTCCGTGGCTGCCGAGGATCTGCTCCAGGAGCGTCGTCCCCGAGCGCGGCAGACCGAAGATGAAGATCGGCACATGCGACCCGGTCGACCACTGCGCCGCATTGTCGAAGTAGGCGCGATCGAGGTGCTCGAACACGTCGCGCAAGAACAGGTCTTCGGACTCGCGACGAGACGGGCGCGAGATGCGCAGGGCGGCGTTCATCTCCTCGATCCAGGCCCACGCTTGATCGACGTCGCCGGCTCGTTGGTAGTACACGCCCAACGCCGACGCCCACGCGGCACGGCGCTCGGCATCGAGGTCGACCCGGTCGGGAATCGAGCGGATGTGTTCGATCTCGCCCGGCGTCAGCTCGTGATCGGGCAGTCGCGCCAGTTCCGACCAACCGATCACAAACAGCGGATCCGCGTCAACGGCACGTCGCAGGAACTGCGCGGCCTGCTCATAGTCGCCAGCACTGGCGAACGCTGAACCGACCATCCCCAGGAACTGCGGGCTGTCCGGATCGAGTGACGCCGCGGGAGTCTCTGGGTCCACCGGGCCACCGTACAGATCAACCCGACCTGTGTCAGGATGCCCCGCTGGTGAGAACGTTTGCGATCTGCGGCACCGACATCGCCGCCATGAAC
>JBCBSO010000357.1:0-4832 GCA_039819205.1 Actinomycetota bacterium | reverse complement strand
GCACATACGGCGTTCACTGACCCGCTCGGAAAGGTGCGTCGAAGCGAGTGGATGGTGGGTGGGTGGGATGCTCCGCAGGCGCCCACGTCGGTACTGTCGAGCGGCGTGTCCCTGGAGCGAAGCGCGGAGCAGGTCTACGACCTTGGTTCCCGCCTTCGCGGCTTGTTGCGTCGGTTGTGTTGCTGGGTTGGCCGCACCGGCCAGCACGCTGGCCGGGATGCGGAACCGCCGCGATGGTCCAGATCTCGTCGCGTTTCACTGGCTGCGTGACGGGCATGAGAATGTCGTTGCACCGCGGACAGCGAGCATGGGATCGAGGCCGAGGTCGGGTGGCTTTGTCAGGCTGCCAGTATTGGAGGGTGGGAGGCGATGTCGGTGGCTGATCGAGTTCGATTTGCGGAGATGGCCGACGGGACGGAGGTTGCCTTCCGCGTGATCTCGGGCGGTGATGGCCCGGTGATCGTCCACTCGACGGTGGGGCCGTGGCCGCTCGATCTGCTGAGTGAGGAGCCGATGTACGACCGTTTCCTGCGAGCGTTGAGCGGGTGCGGGCGGGTGGTGGTCTACGACAGGCCGGGTCTTGGTTCGTCGGACCCATTCGATCGCGACCGCGATTGGCTTGAGCAAATGTCCGATGCATGCCTTGCGGTGCTTGATGCGGTCGGACCCGAGCCAGCATGGTTGGTCGGGAGTGCGCTTATGGAGTACGCGACAACGATTCGAGCGCACCCGGAGCGAGTGCTCGGATCGGTGCTCATCAATCCGCTTTCGACTGCACGGTTTCGGCGGATCGTCGATTCGAGCGTGGAGCGGGATCGGAGCCCGACGATGGAGCCACAGCTGAGCCGAGCGGGCGACCCAGGTTTTGCTGAGTGGCTAGAACGTGCGAGTCGTCTGGGGGCGTCCGCGGCTGATCGCGCAGAGTTCATGAACGCTCAGGCGATCGCGGTCGACCGCTTCCTCGCTGAGCCCGCACCGATCGTCGACGGGCCACCGACGATGCTGATCCGTCGACGCGACGCGATGAGCCTCGCGGAGATGGAATGGTGGGTGGACATCTTTCGAGATGCAGAGTGCGTCACCATCGAGGGCGCTGACAGCGGTGTCATGGGCCTCGATGCGGGGCTGATCGCAGAACTTGCAGCCGGCTTCATTACCGGTACATCAGTAGTTGCGTCTGCCGAACGACGACTCGTCGCCGTGCTGTTCACCGACCTCGTGGACTCGACCCCAACCGCAGCGGCGAGCGGTGACGCGGTGTGGAGAGCGACGCTGGATCGCTACGAGGCGAACCTGCACAGCACGATCCAACGCCATCACGGGGTACTCGTGAAGCACACCGGTGATGGTGCGGTCGCAACCTTCCCGTCAGGCTCGGAAGCCATCGCTGCGGCGATCGAGTTGCGCAATACGACACGCGACCTCAGCCTCGAGGGCAGAACCGGCATCCATGTCGGTGAAGTCGAACAACGCGGTCAAGACATTGGTGGCATCGCCGTCAATCTCGCGGCCCGGGTGATGGCTCACGCGGACCCCGGCGGAATCGTCACCACCGCCTCGGTGAACGACACCACCCGAGGTGGCCGCTACCGCTTCCAGGCCCTCGGCAGTCGAACGCTCAAGGGGATCGATGGGCCGTTCGACCTGTTCACGGTCGAGCCTGTCGCCGCTCGGTAACCGGCGAGGTAGCCAACCTCCGACGATCAGTTCACCGGCCCATAGTCATGGTCGCGAGCGAGCCGGACCGGTCCGAGTTCGGCACGACGACTCTGGTGGGTCCCGGAGATAGCGGTCGGCGCGGCTGCCCACGTCGTGACGGCCTGCGATACCGTTTGCGCGTGTCTCACGAAGCGGCGCTCGACCGAGTATTCGATGCGGTGCAAGCAGGTGATTGGTCGAGCTGGCGGTCCGAGTTCGCCGATGACGCAGTGCTCGGACAGAACGTTGCGCCCGACATCTCTGTCGACGACGCAGTGAAGATGATGCCGTTGATGTTCGCCGACGGCACAACAGTGCGATACGAGAACGTCCGCCGAGTGTCGGGTCACGACAGCGTCACGGAGATGCACGATGCGGTGTTTACGAGACCTGACGGCCGGGTCGCGCGCATCGACGTCTGCGTTGTGATGCAGTTTGATGACCAGGGAAAGATCGTCCGCGGCGATGAGTACCTGGATTCTGTGGCCGCAGCCGCATTGCGCGATTAGCCCGATCCGCTGGTCGAGGCCATGCGCGCCACCAGGGAGGGCCTGTCAGCGCTTCGGACCCCGACAGACTGCCGGCTGCGACCGAACCCACCGATCGCGGCACCGATGCGCTTGTCAACCTGCGTAGAAATGGTTGGGCTCGTCGGATACTGACGACGCGCGAGTGCGCCCCGATCGGTCGTGCCAGTTCCGGTGCGGGGCCGAGTGCGGGTTGGTGGGCCGTGGTCGAACGACGGTCCGCGGCGTTTGTTAGGGCCCGGGCAGGTAGCTCTTGAACTGCCGCAGGGTCTCGATGTCGGTCGTGTTCGTTGCTGTCTGTTCTATTTGCGAGCGACCTGTGAGCGCGAGCACCAAGCGACTTCGTTGAGCTGTTGCTCGACAGACGTTTGTCGAGTCGGCGGCACATTCGGTCGAGTCCCACGTGTCGCCGTCGAATCGGAACCACCAGCTACTCGTTCCATTGGTGAACTGGTAACACAGCGGCTGTGCCGGTCGGGGATCCGACGCGGCGAGCAACAGTAACCACGCTTGGATGACGTCGAGCATCGTTGTCGCGGTCGCGTCGCTGAGCTCAGGCTCCAGTCTCAACCCCAACGCGATGTCACATCGATGCAGCGCGATCTCGGTGACTGCCAGCTGGAGAGCTTTCCGACACTGCATCGGTCCGACCGGCCCCGCAAGCTGAACCTCCAGGTCGGCCTCTTCCATCCGTTCCAGCGCGCGGCGAAGTCGAACCGCGCCAGCAGACAATCCGTCGGTGACGTCGGTTCGGTCAGCAGACCGCGGAAGTGGGCTGCTCGTCCTCACTGCGCCGAGCGCTGGCGCTTCGAGTCCGTCGGCCAGAACACGAGGAGTGATCTCGACGTGTCGGGCAACGTCGAGAACTGACCAACCCGCACATGGTGACGCCTGCTCAAGGCCGTGTTCGTCGGCGTGTTTGAGCATCGATCCGATGGCGCTGATCTCTGCCAACAGTGTCTGGCGGTAGTCATGAACGCTGGTCAGCGTCTGCATATCACGAGTCAATCGTGTTGACAGGTCTCTGTCAATTGGCACTATGGGAGGGGTGAACGAACGAACGCCCAACGGTGCCGCAGTGACTGATCTGCTACTCGCGCTGGTGCGGATGCGACCACTCATCGAAAGGCTTGAACACGACATGGCGGCACCGTCCGGTGTCACCGCTGCAGGGTGGCAAGTCGCCAGCGCACTCGGGACCGAAGCGGCAACAGTTCCCCAGATCGCTGACCGGCTCGGCAGACGACGACAGACAGTCCAAACCGCCGTCGACGACCTTGTTCACACTGGCCACGCCGAGAAGCGGGACAACCCAGCGCACGCGCGATCACCGCTCATTGCCCTGACGCCCATAGGGATCGATGCCTTCTGGAACATCGTCGACAGGCAGATCGAGTTCGTCAACGAGGTCGGGCACACGTTCTCTCCGCGCAACCTGCAGACCGCAGTCACCGCCATCACCACCCTCGAAGAACTCCTAAAAGCCTCCCCTGCGCAGTCGAGCTAGAAGCCCGCCCTCGCTGGATGGACAGCACGACCGTCAGGAACCAGGTGCTCAGGTCACTTCCGCAGATAACAAGAGCGCGCATATCAGCCGGCGGACTCGACCACCGCCACCCACTCGGCATCGGCACCGATGCGGTCGCCGTCCCAAGCGGAGACGCGCGACGGGTTTTGTCCTCGATCGTGTCGGTGGTGTGGTCAGCTCTGAGACGAGTCGTGCGGGAGACGTGGGAAGGGTCGGCGGTGCTCGATCTGGGTTGCGAGTGCGAGGAGGGTGGTTTCGTCGTTGTGGGGTGCGACGAGCTGAATCGCGGTCGGGCGCGCTTTGTGGAGGCCGGTGGGTATCGAGATGGCTGGTTGTCCGGTGAGGTTCCAGGGGATCAACCATGCCGACGTGTTCGCCTGGCGCAGTGAGCGAATCGCTCCACGTTGGGGGCACGTGCTGAGGGGCGGCGCCGGCGACTCGCACAGCGGTGTCAGCAGGATGTCGGCGTGTTCGAAGACTGCGTTGAGGCCCGCGCTGAGTTGTTGTTCGTGCTCGATGGCGCCGGTGAGGGATCGCTGTGGGAGGAGGCGTCCGAGTCTTGCGACGTTGCGGGTGCGTCGCTCGAGTTGTTGGTGGTGGGGCATGGATGTGACGTCGTGTTGTACGCCCTTGAGGAAGCGGACAGTCGTGTTCCACAGCGATGCACGGCTGTAGTTGACGGTGGCGTCGATCACGGTGTGGCCGAGTTCGCGCAGCAGTTCGCAGCAGTTGGCGATGATCGCCGCTCCGTCGGGTGCCAGCGAGACGTTGGCGCCGGGCGGCGGATTCGTGGCCACGGCGATGGTGAGTGGCCGAGACGGTTCATGAAGCGGGTCATCGATCGGTGCGGGGCTCATCGAGTTCGATGTGACCTCGAGGAACAGGGCCGCGTCGCGAGCTGACCGCGTGAGCGGTCCGAGTGTGAGCAGCCCATGCCAGCCCGAGGCATGTTCATCGCCGACGGGAAGCCTGTCTCCTTGCGGCTTCAGCCCGACGAGTCCGGTGAGCCCGGCGGGGTAGCGGATCGATCCGCCGCCGTCGCTGCCGAGTGCCATCGCGGCCATGCCGGTGCAGACCGC
>JBCBSO010000356.1:0-4849 GCA_039819205.1 Actinomycetota bacterium | reverse complement strand
GGCGGCGGGAGGTGCCGACAAGCCGTCGATTCTGTCCGACGCGTTCGAAGCAGTGCTCGGCGCCGTGTACCTCGACGGTGGCGCCGACGCAGCGTTCGGGGTGGTCGACCGATGTTTCTCCGACCGGCTGCCAGAGTCGGCCGACAACCTCGACCATCTCGATCACAAGACGATGCTCCAGGAACTGCTGGCCAGCGCGGCCCGCGGCGCCCCCGAGTACCGGGTGCGCGAGAGCGGCCCCGACCACGCCAAAACCTTCCACGCCCGCGTGCTTGTTGACGGTGAGGTGATCGGCGCTGGCGATGGACGGTCGAAGAAGGCCGCCGAACAGGCGGCGGCCACCGAAGCCTGCGCCGCGCTCGGCTGAACCGTGCCCGAGCTGCCAGAGGTCGAGACCGTCCGTCGTGGCCTGGCCACGCGCGTGGCCGGCCGCAGCATCGAACGCGTGTGGGTTGGCCGCGAACGTGTCGTGCGCCGGACCTCGCGCGACGAGCTGATCGCAGGATTGACCGGTACCACGATCGAGCGGGCCGACCGCCGAGGGAAGTACCTGCTGCTCCCGCTCGACTCCGGCGACGCTGTGATGATCCACCTGCGCATGAGCGGTCAGGTGCTGCTGGTGCCGGCCGACACGCCGCGCGCCGACCACACCCATGTGGTGGCCACGCTCGATGGCGGCGCCGACGAGCTGCGGTTCGTCGATCCACGAACCTTCGGCGAAATGGTGGTGTTCGATCCGGAGCGGGTCGGAGACGTACTCCCCGAACTGGCCCGTCTCGGTCCCGATCCGATCGCCGAGGACTTTCCTCGATCACTGCTTCGCGACATCGTCATGAGCACCTCCCGCGGGCTGAAGCCGCTGCTCCTCGACCAGCACCGCATCGCAGGGATCGGCAACATCTATGCCGACGAGATCCTGCACGCCGCCCGGCTCCGGCCCGACCGGCCGGCGAACTCACTCGACTCGCGTGCGGTCACGCGTCTGCATCGCTCGATTCTCGATGTGCTCTCGCGCGCCGTCGAGGCTGGCGGCTCGACACTGCCCGATAGCCGCTACGTCGACCTGCTCGGCGATGGCGGTTGGTTCCAGTTCGAGCACCGGGTCTACGGGCGCACGGGGGAGCGATGTAGCACCTGTGGGCGAGGCTGGATTCGGCGCACCGTGGCGGCCGGCCGGAGCACACATTTCTGTCCGGTCTGTCAACGCTGATGGTCCCACTTCGCGCGGGCGCGCGACCGGTATCTTGGCGCGCGCTGTGTATCTGAAGCGCCTGACGTTGAAGGGATTCAAGTCGTTTGCCGAGGCAACGACGATGGATCTCGAACCCGGAGTGACCGTCGTTGTCGGACCCAACGGGTCGGGCAAGTCGAACGTCGTCGATGCGATCGCCTGGGTGCTCGGTGCACAGGCCCCGAAGTCGGTGCGCAGCCAGAAGATGGACGACGTGATCTTTGCCGGCACTGCCAGTCGGCCGGCGCTCGGCCGCGCCGAGGTGTCGATCACCATCGACAACTCCGACGGCACCCTCGGGCTCGACCTCACCGAGATCACCGTGACGCGCATCTTGTTCCGCACCGGCGAGTCCGAGTACGCCATCAACGGCGCACCGTGCCGTCTGCTCGACGTGCAAGAGTTGCTGTCCGATGCCGGCGTTGGCCGTCAGCAACACGTGATCGTCAGCCAGGGGCAGATCGACGCGGTGCTCAACGCCCGTCCGGAGGATCGGCGTTCGATCATCGAGGAAGCCGCCGGTGTTCTCAAGTTCCGCAAGCGCAAAGAGAAGGCGCAGCGTCGCCTCGACGCCACGGAAGCCAATCTGCTGCGCGTGCAAGATCTCCTGCGTGAGGTTCGCCGCCAGCTACGTCCGCTCGAGCGGCAGGCCAAAGCCGCCGAACGTCACGGTGAGCTGGTGGGGGAGCTCACCGAGCTGAAGACGTTCGTCCTCGGCCGAGAGATCGCGTCATGGCGGACCAAGCTTGAATCGCTCGCGGCCACGCGCCGCGACGGTGCCTCCGAAGAGCAGCGCATCAAGTCGGAACTGGCCACACTCGACACGGCCATCGTTGCCCTCGAAGCGCAACTCGCAGCGACCGGGGCCAACGATGTCGGCGACCGCCTCGTTCGCGTCGAGCAACTCCGCGAGCGTGCTCGGGGCATCGCCGCCGTGCTCGTCGAGCGGCGCCGTTCGCTCGAACGTGACCGTGGCCAGGGCCTCGACGCCGGCGTCGTCGCCTCGCTCGAGGCCGACGCCGCACGCTTTCGCGACGAGCTCGCGGGCGTCGAGGTCGAACGGGCCGAGTTGGCACCGCTCGCCGATGAGTTGGCGGCCGACGAGGCAACATTCGAAGCGGCGCTTGGCGCTGCCGCCGACGCGTCCGACGAGTCGGTGGGCGGCAGCACGGCGGCCACCGCCGCTGCAGAGGTGCGCGGCGAGCTGCGCTCGATCCGCGCCGCGATCGAGCGGCTGGCGGCCGAACACCAGCGCCTCGATGCTCGGCGCACCCAGATGATCGAGCGGCGCGACGCGGCCGCAGCCGACGTCGAGCGGTTTCGTGCCGAGTGCGATGCGGCGAGTCGCGACGAAGCGCCAATCGCCGATCGCGCGGCCGCTGCCGAGGACCGGCGCGTCGCTGCCACCGCCGATCACGAGACCCGCGTGGAGACCCGCCAGCGGCTGTCCGAAGAGGCATCGCGCTGGGCGGCACGCGTCGAAGCGCTCGAGCAGGCGCTCGACGCCGCCCGCGCCCGCGCTGGCGCCGAGCGGCTCGCTGAGGTCGACGGGGTGCTCGGCACGCTGCTCGAACTCGTCGAGATCGATGCCGGCTGGGAACCGGCGGTCGAAGCAGCGCTCGGTGATGCGCTGACCGCCGTCGTGGTCGACGACCCGGGGGCCGGGCGGCGGGCCCTCGACGAGCTTCGCCACTCGGATACGAGCGGCGCCGTGCTCGCCATCGGAGCGGCCGAATCCGACGTGGCATCGCCCGCTGCCGGCGAGCACATCCGCCCCCGCGTCCGCGGCCGCCGGCCAGGGATCGATGGGCTCCTCGACACGCTGCTCGCAGCAGCGGTCCGCGCCGCCGATGTTCCCGCTGCAATCGACATCGCGCTGGCCCACCCCGACCTCGTCGTCGTCACGCCAACTGGCGACCGACTGGCGCGCGCCGGATGGCGCGTCGGGGCCGCCAGCGGTGGCGCAACCGCAGCCGCGCTCGACGACGCCCGCGATCGAGCTGCCGCCGCCGAACGCGAGCACGAAGTCGCCGCTCGTGCCGTCGACGAGGCGACCGCCGAACTCGCTGCGGCGCGCGCCGCCGAGGGCGAGGTCACCCGCCAACTGGACGCCAACGACGCCCGCCTGGCTGCAGCGGCTGAGGGGCTGGCCCAGGCACAGGGCCAGGCGCGTGAGGCCGCAGCGGAAGTCGAAACGATCGAGCGGGCACTCACCGACGCCGACGGCGGCGCCGAACGGGAGCGAGCGCGGATCGTGGAGCTGGAAGGGCTATTGCCGGCGCTCGAGTCCGATGAGGCAGCCGAGTCCGAGGCGGCTCGGCTTGCGCGCGAACGCCGAGCTGAGCTCGATGCGCGACGGGCGCTGTTGACGTCACGTCGCTCCGATCTCGACGTGCGCGTCGCCGGGCTCGACGAACGCCAGCAACTGCTGACGACCCGCCTCGCCGAGACCGAGCGGCGGCTCGCCGACGACGCTGACGCCCGGCTGCGGGCCGAAGAACGCCGGGTGGCGATCGAGCGTGCGCTGGTGGCGATCGATCGACTGGCTGCGCTGGTGGAGATGCATCGGGAGGTCGTCGAGGCCCATCACGACCGACTCGTCGAGGAACGCCGTCGACAGAGCGACGAGGTGCGCGAGCTGACCACGCAGCTCGGCGAGCGCCGGGCCACGCGTCACGATGCGGAACGGGCGCTCGAAGAGTGGCGTGAGCGGGTACGCCAGGCCGAGCTCGGCGAGGCCGAGGCCACCCTCCGGCTCGAGACGACAATCGAAGCACTGCGCCGCGATCTCGACATCGAGCCGGCCACGGCCGAGGCGGCGGAGATGCCCGAACTGCCCGACGGCGCAACGCCGGCCGGTCGGGTGCGCGAACTCGAGCGCGAGCTCAAGTTGCTCGGGCCGATCAATCCGCTCGCCCTCGAGGAGTTCAACGAGCTGCAAACTCGACATGGCTTCCTCGAGGAGCAACTCGAAGACGTGCGTTCGACGCGCCGCGAGCTGTCGCGAGTGATCCACGCCATCGACGCCGAGATTCAGAACGTGTTCGCCTCGGCGTTCGCCGACGTGAGCGAGAACTTTACCAAGTTGTTCGGCCTGCTGTTCCCTGGCGGCACCGGCCGCCTGACGTTGACCGCGCCCGACGACCTGCTGAACACCGGGATCGAAATCGAAGCCAAGCCGAGCGGCAAGAACGTCAAGAAGCTCTCGCTGCTGTCGGGCGGTGAGCGGAGCCTCACGGCGTTGGCCTATCTGTTCGCGGTGTTCCGCTCACGGCCGTCGCCGTTCTACGTGATGGACGAGGTGGAAGCCGCACTCGACGACGTCAACCTGCACCGTTTCCTCGGATTGGTCGCCGAGTTCCGCTCCGATGCCCAGCTGATCATTGTGTCGCACCAGAAGCGCACCATGGAGGCCGGCGACATCCTGCTCGGCGTCAGCATGCAGCCTGGCGGTTCGAGCAAGGTCGTCACGGAGAAGCGCGAGCTCTCGTCGGTGTGACACGAGGGGTCTGACCCCCGCTGTCACGCAGGCGGGCGAGCGCCATGGGCGCGAGCTCGGGAGGCGAGGAAGAGGCCGCCAGGCCGACCGAGCCCGATCATCACGGATAGCGTCGACTG
>JBCBSO010000355.1:0-4878 GCA_039819205.1 Actinomycetota bacterium | reverse complement strand
CGCGACGCGGTGGCGGCGGGCGCGAAGATGAGCACGCACCTGGGCAACGGCGCGCACTCGATGATCCAGCGGCATCACAACTACATCACCGAGCAGATGGCGGCGGACGAGTTGGTCGCCGGTCTGATCGTCGACGGGATCCATCTGCCGCCGGCCTTCGTGAAGGTCGCTGTGCGAGCGAAGCAGCCGGAGCGGATCGTGCTGGTGCGGATCGAGGCGCCCGCTCCAGCCGTTCGGCGGCGACGGCGATGCGTTCCTCGGTGGTCGCCCAGCGCCACACCGCCAACAGCAGCAGCGGCAGCGTCATCGCCATGCCGCTGACCCACATGATCGAGGCCGCGACGCGCTGGTCGTCGATAGCTGCTGCGTCGCCGAATTGCTCGGCATAGGTCGGTACAAGTGGCGCGCTCGCGGTGAGCAGCACGACCCCCAGCATCGCTGTGCCCGCGATGACGGCGAACACCGAACCGACGCGCGTCACTGCGGCCGAACGGCCGACGCCACGCACCGCCGCCCAGAGCGCTACGGCGGATGCGAGATAGGCGATGTGTTCGAGGTCGTGCACCAGACGGTTGTCGAGCGCGAGGTCGTAGATGCCCGTGAGGTGGGTGACGAAGAGCACGACGATGAACGACACCGGCGCAACGATCGGCGCCCACCGGTGCCACCATCCGGCCACCTGCCGTTCAGTCGGCGACGTGCGGCGCAAGCTCGGCCATGCCGTGAGGATCGTTGTGACCGGAGCGGCAAGCACCAGCAGCGGCGCGGCGACCACGATCATCAGCAAGTGCTGGATCATGTGTCCGCTGAACCGCTCGAGCGCCATCGATTCGATCGGCGGCGACGTGGCGATGAGCACCATCCCGACGCCACCGCACCACGACGCCAGCCGCCAGTTCGACCCGCCCGTGCGCAGCCAGGCGGCGCCATACACGCCGATCGCGACGAGTCCGCCGATGAACACGACCACGTGCTCGACCACGCTGGCGTGGGCAATCACGTCACGCGGACCGTTCTGTGTGCAAAAACATGCGCGTGGCGCCGGAAATCCCCGGTTTTTCGGAGTGGGGGCAACGTCCCGCGGATAAACCGGGGGAAACGTGCGCGTAGCGCACGAAATGGCGAACAGAACGGGAGGGGATCACGTGTCGGCGTCGTAGACGAGCAGCAGCGCCTGGGAGGCAACGATGGCCACGCCGGCGATCGTCATCCACGAGCCGACGGCTAACCCGAGGACGATGGCCGTAACACCGACCGCCATCGTGATCGGGCGGAGGCTGTGGGTGGAGTACACGCCGACCACGCCCTGTACGTCCGTGACGTCTGCGTCGTCGCGGTCTTCGGCACGGGTGCCGTAGCGGCGGCCCCACTCCCACGCCCAACCGGCGATCAACCCGCCGATTGCCGTCGCCATGAGGAGGAGGGCGACGCCGATCGGTTCGCCGCCAACCAACATGTACGTCACGCCGATGACGGTGAAGTAGATGCCGACGCCGGCCCACAACCACGTTTCGGGTTTCACGACTGACCCCCTCCGCTGTCATCGTCGTCCGAACTCGGCTCGTCGGGCGCGCGTTCGGCGGCGGTTGTCGTCGCTGTGTCGACACTGAGCGGTCGCCAGTTGTCGTCGACACCCTCACGGTCGCCCCAGGCCTCGGCCACCTCGGGGTTGCCGACGTCGTCGTGGTTGATCCACCGCAGATCGAACACCGGTCGCTCCGAGCGGATCGGCGGCAACCAGTCGAAGTTGTGTTCGGGCGGGGGCGACGACGTGGCCCACTCGAGCGAGTTGGCCTCCCACGGATCGGCACCCTCGGTGCGTGGGGCTCGGAACGACTTGACGATGGCGATCACGAACGGCACCACCGACGCCACCAGAATCAGGTAACCGAACGAGGCGATGCGGTTCCACAGCTCGAAGTTCTCGACCGGCTCGTAGTCGGGCACGCGGCGCGGCATGCCGTCGCGTCCGAGGAAGTGCATAAAGAAGAACGTCACGTTGAAGCCGATCATCAGCAGCCAGAACTGCCACGTCGCCAGCCGTTCCGACAGCTTCTTGCCAGTGACCTTCGGCCACCAGAAATACAGCGCTGCAAACAGCGCAAAGATCACGGTGCCACCCATCACGTAGTGGAAGTGGGCGACGACGAAGTAGGAGTCGGACAGATGGAAGTCGAGCGTCGGCGAGGCGAGGATCACCCCGGTGACCCCGCCGACCACGAACGTGACGAGGAAGCCGATCGAGAACTTCATCGGCGCCTCGAAACTGATCGAGCCACCCCACATCGAGCCAATCCAGTTGAACACCTTTACCCCCGTGGGGACGGCGATCAACGCGGACGTGAGCGCGAAGAACACGACGAGCACCTCACCGGTGACGAACATGTGGTGCGCCCACACCGACGTCGACAATGCGCCGATCGTCAATGTGGCCAGGACCAGCCCCTTGTAACCGAACACCGGTCGCCGGGCGAACACCGGGAAGATCTCGGTGACCACGCCGAAGAACGGCAACGCCACGATGTACACCTCGGGATGGCCGAAGAACCAGAACAGGTGCTGCCACAGGATCGGCGATCCGCCGTCGGTCGGGTCGTAGAAGTGGAAGCCGAACAGCCGATCGAGCTGCAGCATGAACAGGGCACCCGACAGCACCGGGAACGCCAGTAGCACCATGAACGAGGTGACCAGCAGGTTCCAGGTCATGATCGGCATGCGAAACAGGGTCATGCCAGGCGCGCGCAACATCGTGATGGTGGCGATGACGTTGACCGCGGTGAGCGTCCCAGACGTGCCAGTGAGGATGATCGCGACGATCCACATGTCGGCACCGAGCCCCGGTGACGCCCCCGCACCCGATAATGGCGGATAGGCGAACCACCCGAACGCGGCGGCGCCACCGTCGGCGAGGAAGCCGAGCAGCATGACAGTGCCGCCGAGCACGTACAGCCAATAGGAGAACGCGTTCAGCCGGGGGAACGCCAGGTCGGGGGCGCCGATCTGCAGCGGCACGAGGTAGTTGGCCAACCCGAAACCGAACGGAACGGCGAACAGGTACACCATCACGCTGCCGTGAATGGTGAACACGCCGTTGTACAGCTGCTCGGAGACGAACTGTTCGCCCGGTTCGGCGAGCTCGGCGCGGATCACGCCGGCCAACGCGCCGCCGATCGCCAGGAAGATCATCGAGGTGATCACGTAGGCCACGCCGAGCGCCTTGTGGTCGGTGGTGGTCAGCCACCCGGTGATCGTTTTCGGCAGGCCCTCGTCGTGGCCGCCATGGTCGTCATCGGTGTCGCCGCCATCGCCACCATCGCCGCCGCCAGCGAGGACTGAGTCGACCGAGACGAGTTGTGCCTCGTCGTCGGCACCCAGCGGTGTTGCGGAACGGTCGGGATCCAGCGCGGTCATGTCGAGCTTTCCCCTTCACCTGTTTGGCCGGCAGCTTGCTGCTCGGCGATCCACGCATCGAACTCGTCGGGTTCGAGGATGCGCACCTCGAAGCGCATCTTCCCGTGGGCCAGACCGCAGTACTCGGCGCACACCCCGGCGTTGGGGTAGTACCCAGCGACGTCTTCGATGTCGACCGAGAACCGTCCGGGCGAACCGGGAATCATGTCGCGCTTGAAGCGGAACGCCGTGATCCAGAACGAGTGGATCACGTCGAGCGACTGCAACTCGAACGTCACCGATGAACTCGCCGGAAGCACCAGCTCGGGGAACTCTTCGCCGGCGCCCGTGACGCTGACGCCACTGTCGGGATAGTCGAATTGCCACTGCCATTGCGCGGCGGTGACCTGGACGACCAGATCGGGGTCGTCGTCGATCTCCTCGATCGCCTCGACGGTGATCACCGTGATGGCGAACAGCGCGGCGATGATCAGTAGCGGGATGATCGTGTAGGCCAGCTCGACCGGGACGTTGTACTGCTTCTGTGACGGCAGCCCGTCGCCGTCGCGGCGACGGAAGCGGACGATCACGTACAGCACCAAGAGGGCGACGAACGCGGCGACCCCGATGGCCAGATACAGGTAGATGTCCCACACCCACTCGGTTTCGTCGGCCTCGGAGGTGACCGGCGGATCGAGGCCGGCGGGCAACGCGGCGAGGATCACGGCTCGGCCACCTCGCGTTGTATGTCGGACTCGTCAGCGCTGCCATGGCCATTGCCGCTGCCGTTGGTAACGGTGCGCTGGTCGACCGGCGCACCCTCGGAGTCGATCGGCTCGAGGAACTCGTAACCGCCCGACGAGGTGCGCACCACCGGCGACTCGCGTTCGGTGCGGCGGGGCCCTGGGCGGTCACGCAGCGAGATGCACACGCGGCGGGCGATGAAGAACGACAGCGGCGGGGCGATCAGGATCGCGATCTGCAAGATCGTGGTGACCCGTCCGACGGCGATGTCGAAGGTCTTGGCCACGATGTCTTGGGCACCACCGACGAACAGGATCGACACGAACGTGATGCAGGCGACACCGAAGGCGGTGCGGTTGGGAGCGTCGCGCGGTCGGTCGAGAAGGTTGTGCTCGCCGTAGTCGCCCGTGAGCCGGCGGTCGAGCCACGGAACGAGATACAGCCCGCCGAAGATCAGACCCGACACGATCACGCCTGAGTAGAAGATGTTGTTGAGCACGATCGGGCCGATGCGCGTCTCCCACGGCGGCATCAGGCGCAGTGATCCCTCGAGGAATCCGATGTACCAGTCGGGCTGCGAGAACGATGTGGCCGCGCCGATGTCGTAGGGGCCATACAGCCAGATCGGGTTGATCGTGAACAGCGCCCCCATCATGGTGATCATCCCGGCGACGAGGAAGAACAGGCCGATCGACTTGAGCGCGAACGACGGCCACACCCGCTCGCCCACCACGTTCTGTTCGG
>JBCBSO010000354.1:0-4908 GCA_039819205.1 Actinomycetota bacterium | reverse complement strand
TCGCCGGTTTGCGGCGAGGTCGGCCGGGCCCATCGAGAGGCCCTGCATACGTGGCGAGGCGACACAGATCTCCTCCACGTTGGCGACCCCGCGGGCGGTTTCGAGGATGGCGTGCACGAGCAGCGGCTCGGTGCGTCCGGCCTTTGCTTCGAGTTGGGCCAACAAGCGATCGACGTAGTGGATGTCCTCTGGCCCTTCCACCTTGGGGATCATCACCACGTCGAGGGCATCTCCGGCGTCGAGCACCGCAGCGGAGAGATCGTCGAGGCACCACGGCGAATCGAGGCTGTTCACCCGCGTCCAGAACTGCGTGTCGCCGAAGTCGGTCGACGTCGCCACCTCGACCAAGCCGGCACGCGCTGCTTCCTTCTCGTCGGCGGGCACGCCGTCTTCGAGGTTGGCCAAGAGAATGTCGACGGTCGGCGCAATCGCCGGAACCTTGCTGCGCATCTTCTCGTTCGAGGGCGGGAAGAAGTGGATCATCCGGCTCGGCCGGAACGGGATCTCTCGCGGCGGGGTCGGCGCGCCGACGGCGAGCGATTGGTAGAAGTCCTTGGGTGGTCGCACGAGGCTCACCGTACGACGCGCAACCAAAGCCGACCAATCTGTCGGGCGACGGGAAGGCCGCCCGAGACCCGCGCAACGCTCCGGCGCGCGACCAGAGCGTCAGCGTCGGGAGCTCGGCAGGCGAGGGGAAGGCCGCCAGGCCGGCCGAGCCCGAATCAGGAGAGCTCGCGTTCGAAGGTGTCGCCGGGCTTCATCACGCGTGTGGTACCGCGGATCGAGACGGTGATCGGCGTGAGCTCGCCGCTGTCGTCGGCCAACCGGACCCGGACCGCCGACTTGTCGATGTCGAGGTGCACGAAGTGGCGCTGATAGGTGATGGCGAACTCGAGGCGCTCGATCGGCTCGGGCAACGCCGGGTCGACCGTGAGCATCCCGGCGCGCAGGTCGACGCCGCCGTAGCACCGCTGGACGAGATCGACCGTGCCAGCCATCACGCCGAGGTGAATGCCCTCGCGTGTCGTGCCGCCCTGCACGTCCGATACGTCCGATACCAGCGCTTCGCGGAACAGCCCCCACGACCGCGTCGGGTCGAGGCGGGCATGCAGCCACGCGTGGACCATCTTCGAGAGGGTCGAGCCATGCGAGGTGCGCGCCTCGTAGTAGTCGACGAATCGGGCGATCATCTCCGGCGCAAACTCGTAGCCGAGCCGTTCCCACAGCTCGCTGAGCTCTTGCGGTGACAGCAACTGCAGCAACATCAACGTGTCGGCTTGCTTGGCCAGCTTGTACCGGTTGGTCGAATCGCCCTCGGCCTCGAGGATCCGGTCGAGTCGCCCGATGTTGCCGTACGTCGCCCGGTACTGGTCCCAATCGAGTTCCTCGAGGTCTTCGTATCCCTCGAATTGGCTGAGGATGCCGTCGGCGTGGAACACCAGGCGCATCTTGCGGCTGATGTCACCCCACCGGTCGAGTTCGTCGTTGCCGATCGACAGCCGCTCCAACAACTCGCGACGCCGACTGGTCGGCAGCAGCTGGATCACGTCGAAGGCGCGGCTCAAACACCACACCGCCATCACATTGGTGTACGAGTTGTTGTTGAGCCCAGGGTCGTCGCGGTCGGGGTATGCCTCGTGGAACTCATCGGGGCCCATGACCCCGTTGATCTCATACCGGTCGAGCGAGTGGTTGTAGGTCGTGGTGCTCGCCCAGAAGCGAGCGATTTCCAGCATCACTTCGGCGCCCCACAGGCGCATGAACTCGTGGTCGCCCGTGGCCAGCCAGTACTGCCAGATGTTGTAGGCGACGGCGATGTTCACGTGCCGCTGGAGGTGCGAGGCATCGGGGAGCCAGTGGCCAGACTTGGGATTGAGGTGGAGCACCTGGGTTTCCTCGCGGCCGTCGCTGCCGCTTTGCCACGGATACATCGCACCCGAGAAGCCGTCGGCGATCGCTGCCAGGCGAGCGCGCGGCAGCCGCCGGGCGCGGTAGCGAAGCAAGGAGCGCGTCAGCTCCGGGATGCGCAGCGTGACGAACGGGAAGATGTACAGCTCGTCCCAGAAGATGTGCCCGCGGTACGCCTCGCCATGCAGTCCTCGAGCCGGCACACCGACGTCGAGCTCGGTGGTGTTCTCCGACAAGGTCGACAGCACATGGAAGATGTGCAGATTCAGAATGCGTGCGGTGTCCGCGACGTCGCCGGACACGGTCACCTTGCACCGACTCCATGCGTGCGACCACGCGGTGTGATGCCGTCCCAGCAGCGTGTCGAAGTCCGGTGCGGCATGGGTCGCCCGCTCAACGGCGTCAGCGGTTGAATAGATCCCCAAGTCGCGCGAGGTGTGGATCGACACCACCTTCTCGACGATCAGTTCCGAGCCCGCATCGACTTCGGCACGAACGCGCTGCGCGGCGAGTCGCGGTTCGAGCTGGCTCACGCGACCTTCGTTGATCGCCTCGCCGTCGACGCGCAGGCGCAGTCGCTGTGCTTCGGCAATCTCTACCCCGGAATCGTTGGTCCGTACCTGCAGCATCACGATGTCGTCGGCGAGTTGTTCACTGCGCACGTGTTCGAGGTGGTCGGTGGCCAGCTCCTTGTAGCGCTCGACATTGCCGTTCTCAACGTTGCCATCGAGCGCCGCCTCCACCTCGAGCACAGCGGAGTCGCTGGAGACGATCGTCGTCTCGAGGGCCGCGAGATGGGGATCGGCGAGGCTCACGACGCGCCGTTCGGTCAGCGTCAGCGTCCGCCCGCCATCGACACCAAACACGGTACGCCGCGTGAGCACACCGCGGTGTAGGTCGAGCTCCACTCGGTGCTCGTCGACACGGTCACGCTGCGGCGACACCCAATCGTCGCCATCGAACCGGACCCGCAGCGGCAACCAGTTCGGAACATTGACCAGACTCTCGTTGACGATCTCTCGACCCGCCATCTCGTCGGTG
Source organism: Actinomycetota bacterium (assembly GCA_039819205.1). Lineage (GTDB taxonomy): Bacteria > Actinomycetota > Acidimicrobiia > Acidimicrobiales > Ilumatobacteraceae > JABSQH01. Next base: position 1,959 of record JBCBSO010000354.1, on the reverse strand, counting down.
AGGCGGTTGAAGATCCCCGCAACGTAGGTGCCCGGATAGTGCGTGCCGTCGGCCGCGCACTCGGCGAGCGCTCCACGCGTCGCCAACACCCCATTGCCTAACGTGCACAGCGCCTCGCGGTGCCCCTCGTCGAGGGGCTGATAGCCGTCGTAGGTCCACTGCCAGTCGGTCATTCGTCATCGCCTCCGATGCGCGCTGTGAGATCCTCGATCACCGTGCGGACGTCGGGCGTATCGCCGGCACGCAAGTGCGCAGCGGTGTCGCGGTCGTCGGTACTCACGACGATGCCCACCCCGAGACTCCGTACTTGGCCAAATCCGTCCTCGTCGGTGACGTCGTCGCCGAAGAAGATCGGTAGCGTCGATTCCTCGGCCAGACCCATCTGGTCGAGCAACCACGCGACGACGGTGCCCTTGTTCCAATCATCGGTGGGTCGTAACTCGAACGCCCGCTTGCCGTTCTCCACGCGCAGGGTGTCGAACGCCCCACTGATCTCACCGACTCGTCGCTCGACCTCCGGAATCAGCTCGTCGGGTGTCGCTCGGTAGTGCACCGTGATGGCAAACCGCTTGCGGTCGATCCACACACCCTCGATGTCGGTCATCGAGGCCAGCGCCTGCTCGGCCTCGTCCAACGCGCTGGCCACCGCCGGCGCGCTTTGGTGGGGGTGGTGCACCGCGCCATCGGGGGCGCGCACCTGCCACCCGTGACTGCCGGCGTACCACAGGCCGTCAATGGCCACCTTGTCGGCGACATCGTCGAGATCACGACCGGAAACGATCGCCACTGGGACCGTCGCCGCCAGCGAGGTGAGCGCCGCGCGCATTTCGGCGGACAGCACAGCGTCATCAGGATGAGCGACGATGGGCGTGAGGACACCGTCGTAGTCGGTGAACACGACGACGTCCTTGCCCGACACCTGACGAGTCAGGTCGTAGTCGACGGTGGCGTCGGGGAGGTCGGCGATGCGCGTCCGTGCCGGGATCCGTCGGTCCACAGCAGCGCCCTGTGCGGCACCGGTCACCGCGAGATCGGCGAGATCGGGCACGACGATGTCGGCAAACTCGGCGAGCGGCGCCGGATTGCGGGTGCGGTCGAGCCCGATGACGAGGCCGAACTCGCCGGTTCGCCCAGCCTGGACGCCCTTGATTGCGTCCTCGACGACCGCCGCGCGGCTGGGGTCGATACCCATTCGTGCGGCCGCTTGGAGAAACACATCGGGCGCGGGTTTGCCCGGGAAGCCGAGCTCCGCCTGGTCGTTGCCGTCGACGCGCACTTCGAACAAGTCCTCCATACCGGCCGCGCGGATGACCATCTCGCAGTTCTTGCTCGCCGAGATCACCGCCGTCCGTACGCCCTGCTCGTGCAACGCCTCGATGAACCGCCGAGTGGTCACATACGCCCGCACACCGTGTTCGCGCACCGCCGCCTCGAACGCACTGTTCTTCTTGTTGCCGACCGCACACACGGTGCCGTCGCCGGGCGCATCGTCGGGATCGCCCCACGGCAGCTCGATACCCCGCGAGCGAAGGAATGCGTCGACGCCGTCGTAGCGACCGATGCCATCAACATGATGGCGGTAGTCGGCATCGGTGAACGGCGCGGCCGCAGCTCCACTGGCGTGTTCGCTGAGGAACTCATCGAACACGTTCTTCCAGGCGGTGAAGTGCACTGCAGCGGTCTGAGTGATCACCCCATCGGTGTCGAAGATGGCCGCGTCGATCGTGTTCATGTGGTCCTCCGGTGGCTCGTGGCGAGCGTTGTCCGGACCTCACAACTAACACACCGGACGGCGCCAGCGCTGGGGCACTCTGTCACATCCTGCGACAGCGGAGTCGGGGCTCAGCTCGGGAGGCGCACCGAGTCGCGGTCGAGTTGGACGAGCCCGTCGATCGCCAGCTCCTCGACGATCGATTGGCCGAAGCCGCGGTATTCGATCGCGTCGTAGACGCGGCCCAG
>JBCBSO010000353.1:0-4914 GCA_039819205.1 Actinomycetota bacterium | reverse complement strand
AGTCGTCGAAGACACCGGCGAGCTGCCGGACACGGCGGGCCCATCTTGGGCGTGGAACGTCAACGGCATCCGCAGTGATGCCGACGGCGTGCCCGGCGGCGTTACCGACGAGTTCGTCGTCGAGGCGAACGATGGTGTGGCCATCGTGGTCACGTTCGTCAACCCAATCGAGCGGGTGCTCGGCTCGACGAGCGTGACCAAGCTGCTGATCGATCAGACCGGCCGAGTGCCAAGCGGTCAGCAATTCACGATCACCTACGTCTGCCGGTTCGATGGTTCCGTCGTCGCCGAAGGCGCGCTCCTAGTCGGCATCGACCAAACCGTGCCGATCGACAATCTGCCGATCGGCACGGAGTGTCGATTCGACGAACCGTCTGGCGAACTGCCGCAACTCGACGGTGTGGCATTCGCCGATCCGGTCTGGGTCAATCAGACGACGACGGTTGAGCAGATCCCCTCGGACGGCGCTGGTGCCAGTGTGACGAACACCGCCGCCGCCGGAGTGGGATCCGAGGGTCCGTTGCCCACTCCCGATCCGATGCCGCTCCCGGCCACGGGTACGTCCCTACGAATCCTCGTACTCGCTGCAGCGCTCCTGGCGCTCGGGATCGTGCTTGTCCAGTCGAGACGTCAGCCGCGCGAGGTAGTGCGCGAGCTGTAGCCAAGATCGCCGTCGGTAGCCACGGATTCCCGCTCCTGATCTACCGACTGCGGAACCGGAGGTCGGTGAGGTGCCCACCCAAACGCCTCACCGACCTCCACATCACTGCGGTGCGGCTGCCGCGCGTGCCCGGCAGCGCCCTGAGATCGGAGAGGAACATGGCGAGGACCATCGATGGTTGCCTTGGGCGGCTGATTGTCGCTGCAATGGCGGCGCTGTTGATCACTTCCCTCACGCCCGACTCGGCGGGTGCCGACCCCTCGGCCGCTGCCGATGACATCGGTCGCCGCGCTGCCGCGGTGATCGCGACCGGTGGCAGTCATTCGTGTGTACTCGTGTATTCGGGTGCTGTGAAGTGTTGGGGCTTGAATGCCTCTGGTCAGCTCGGGTACGGGGATACCGACGGTCGTGGTGATGATCCCGGCGAAATGGGTGATGCGCTGCCGGCGGTCGACCTCGGTTTGGGTCGCACGGCGATGGCGATCAGTGCTGGCGGTGCCCACACGTGTGCGTTGTTGGATGATGCCAGCGTGAAGTGTTGGGGCTTGAACGCCTCTGGTCAGCTCGGGTACGGGGATACCGACGGTCGTGGTGATGATCCCGGCGAAATGGGTGATGCCCTGCCGGTGGCCGATCTCGGCGCCGGGCGGACCGCGCAGGCGATCAGTGCTGGCGGTGGCCACACGTGTGCGTTGTTGGATGATGCCAGCGTGAAGTGTTGGGGATCGAACCTCAGTGGTGAGCTCGGATATGGCGACGAGGACTCCCGAGGCGACGACCCCGGTGAGATGGGTGACGGACTGCTTCCGGTCGACCTCGGTCTCGGTCGCACCGCGACGGCGATCGCAACTGGGGACGACAAGACCTGCGCGTTGCTCGACGACGCGACCTTGAAGTGCTGGGGCGATGGCAGACGTTTCAGCCTTGGCTACGCCGACTCGGATGACCGCGGTGACGAGCCCGGTGAGATGGGAGATGCCCTGCCGGTGGTCGATCTCGGCACCGGGCGGACCGCACACGCGATCGCCGCCGGCTCGAGCCATTCTTGCGCGCTTCTGGACGATGCCACGGTGAAGTGTTGGGGCCGGGGCATCCACGGCCAGCTCGGCTATGGCGACACCAGCGTATGGACCGCCGAGATAGGAGACGACCTCCCAGCCGTTGATCTGGGCGCGGGGCGGACCGCGGTGGCGATCGCTGCCAACGACGATCACACATGTGCCATCTTGAATGACCGCGCAGTCAAGTGTTGGGGGTGGAACTTCGGCGGCGCGCTAGGAATTGGTGACTCCGACCCGCGTGGGGATGAACCGGGTGAGATGGGCGATGACCTGCCGTCCGTCGACCTGGGCCAAAGGCGAACTGCGCTCGGAATTGCGGTTGGCGGGCGGCACACGTGTGTCCTGTTGGATGACGCCAGCGTGAAGTGTTGGGGAGACAGTGCCGATGGCGACCTGGGGTATGGCGACACGAACCCCCGCGGCGACCAACCCGGCGAGATGGGAGATCTACTGCCAGCCGTCGATCTTGGCACGGGTTTGCTCGCGTCGTTTCCGACGCAGCCGGCCGCGCCTGGTGCCATAACGGCAGTTGGTGGCCAGACCGTGGACGTATCGTGGTCGCCCCCTGAGGACGATGGCGGAAGCCACATCACCGGCTACAGCGTGCAGTGGACAAGCAATCGCGTCGACTGGAACACGGTGATCGGCGACACTGGCAGCACCGACACCGAGGTCAGCTTGCTGACGTTGCCGGACGGGGTGTACCAACTTCGAGTTCGCGCCCTCAACGACTTTGGCGCGGGCCCGTACGGACCGCCATCGGACCCTGTGACGGTCAGCACGACCGGCCCTGTGGCAACGATCGATCAAGCGAGTGGGCAAATCGACCCAACGAGTGCAACACCGGTCGTGTTTCACGTTCGCTTTGATCAGCCCGTCACCGGATTCACGCGCGACGACCTGGTAGTCGGCGGAACCGCGGCCGTGGATGCCGTGACGGTGACCGGAGCAGGTGCCGACTACCTCGTGACAATTGAAGCCGTGTCGCAGCCCGGCACAATCGTCCTCGGGGTGCTCGACGGAGCCGTCACCGACTCGTTCGGAAACGAGTCGACCACCGAGGTCATCGACAACTCCGTGACAATCGTGGATGACGCCCCGCCGACATCTCCGAGCTCGTCGCCGACTGGGCCGACGCCGACAACCAGCGCCTCGACCGGCACAACTCCATCGACGACCACGGGAACGCCGACCGCCGAGCTTCCAGCCACCGGGTCCAGCGCGCTGCGTGCGCTCATCGCCGGTGCTGTCCTCGTCTCAGCGGGCGTTGCGACGCTCGCCGGAGCGCGTCGTCCAGGACGTCGTCCAACAGAATGACGCAACTGGCATCGCTCTGGTGCCGCACCACGCCACCGGCCGTATGGCGTGGGCTACGATCACGGGTCTGCCACCGCGTGGCGTTGGCCGACCGGTCATGACTTCACCGCAACCCGTTGAGACGGTTCTCGGTCGCGGCGACTCCGTGCGTGGCATCGAATGTGATGACCGTCGGCGGGCGACGGTTTGGTTGTGGCTGTGGTTCGCGGGACTGGTGGTAATGCGGTTTCCGTATCTGCCGTGGGGCATCGCACCGTACGCGGAGCAGCACTCTGTGTACATCGCGGGCGCGATCAACGAACCGATCGTCGACTCGTTGTTCGCCGTACGGCTCGGTTACATCGCTGTGTTCGCCAATGCCGACGGCGTATTGCACACGCTGTTGCCGTGGGCGTGGTCTCCGTGGATCGCCACGACCACAGGTCTCGTGGGTCCCGTGCTGTTCGTCTCGGTGCTGCTGCGCGTGCGAGCGCCACGTTCGATCGTGGCGCTCGCGATTGCCGTCGTCGTGTTCACTCCGTTGATGGTTCGCGAGTGGCACAGCGCCATCCATTTCCAGTTCTGGATCACCGCCACGCTGATACTGCTGGCTGGCGTGGCACCAACCCAGCGTTGGCATCGCGCGAGCGACGGGGTGATCGGGGCAGTCGGCGGTTTGGCGGGTCCGGTGGCGCTCGTCGCTGTCCCCGTCTTAGTCTCCGCTGCTGTCGTCGACCGTCGCTGGCGGAGTCACCGCCTGATGGTCGCCGCACTCGTCGCTGTTGGTGCGATGTTCAACATCGCGGTTGGCGAGGGGCGTGAGCCGGGTGGACCGCTTGGCCGCGTTGCCTACCTCACGGTGCTGAAGTCGCTCTGGCAGCCGCTGACCGGGCCGCTCGGTCGCGATCTCGGCGTGGATCTGTACTCGTGGTCAGGGGTCGTGGCAGCGTTGTGGTGGCTCGTTGTACTGGTGGCCGTCGCGGTCGGCCTGTGGTGGAGCACCACTGGACAGTGGCGCATTGTCGCGCTCGGCGGCCTCTGGGCGGCTGTGGCCATGATCCGCTATTCCCTACCTCCCGCCGAGGGTCTACTCGAGCAGGGATTTGGCGGACGGTACGCGTTTGCCGGAAGCACTCTCATCTTCGTCGCGATCGTGATGTCCAACCCGGCCGGTCGACGCCGCGCGATCGCCACCGCGCTCGCGCTCGCCGTCATCGCGCAAGGGGCAAACCTGTCCTTCAAACAAGGACCCGACTGGTCACGTTCCGCTTCGGCATACCGGCAAGCGACTGCAGCGCTCTCGATTGCGGACGGCGACGTGCTGCCGGTCGACCCGCCTGGCTGCCAATTGAGTCCTGATCCCGAACGGCAGAGCACCGGATTCAGCGCCAGCTACGAACCGAGCACACAAAACATCGACGTCACTCCGGCCGACGCGGATCTCGGCACCGCAACGAACGTGTACGTCCTCGCAGCAAGCGCAACCTCCGGGTGGGAGCAGTTTGACCCCGCCGGTCGCCAGCCGCTGCCTCGCCACCTGGCGTTGCAGAACACCTTCCCTCAGAGGGGCTGGTGCTTCATTAACCTTCAACCGGCCCCGCTCGTCGAGTCCGTGACGGGTCCGACGACGATTCGGCTGACTGACGATCATCTGTCCGGACTCGACCCCGACACCAACGTCTTTGTGTTCACCGGACAGACGATTCACCACGCTCTTGCCAAAAGAACGCACGGGTTGATCGATCTACACTCGACCGCCGATTAGGTGGGCGCGGCGCGCCGGAACGCATGAACGCGAGAGGGCAGCTTCGCGGCACGTCGTGCCAATCCCTTTGCCAATCTACGCGGTGGTACGAGCCCACACGGAACAACACGCATCAACACGGCGTGTAGAGT
>JBCBSO010000352.1:0-4930 GCA_039819205.1 Actinomycetota bacterium | reverse complement strand
GGTCTGGCCACCACCGGTCGTAGCCGCGGTCCCACTCGCCCGCCCGTGGCTGCGCGAGATCGATGGCGAATTCGTGGCGCTCGCCGCCGGGCCCGCCCTGGCCCACCGCTGGGCCCTCGAACAAGGTGCCGAACTCGCACGCGTTGGCGTTGCCGTCGAACATCACCTGGCCGAGCGTGTGCGTGCTCACGCCCTCGAACGCACTCGCCGCGCTCACCTGTTCCACCACCTCCTGCACCACGGGGCAGTTGCCGACGGTGCCGAACTGGCGGGCCGGGTCATCAGTCGGTGGCGGTTCTGGCGCAAGGTCGAGCGCGAAGTCGAGGTCGAAACCAGGCAACTCGCATGGCGTGCCCAGCCGCAGCTCGAGTGACGGCGTCGTCAGGCCTCCGGTCTCGTTCACGCGGGCCTCGCCCTCGCCACCCGACTCTTGGAGGGCATCGAAGTTGCGCGTCTCAGCGATCGAACGGTGGCAATCCACGCCCGACGCCACGCGCAGCGGCTGCACCTCGGTGAACGGCAGGCCGTCGACGTAGTTGCCGTCGACCGATGTGATGCCGACACCCTCGGCGGCGACCAGGCCGATGTCGTCGAGCGAACCCTCGAAGTTGATCGGCGTCGTGGTGCCTTGCTGGACCTTCTCGCCGGTCGCTGTGTAGTCGACCGAACAGCACACGCCATCGGCACGCAACGCGAACGTGAACGTCTCGGTCAACGAGTAGCTCGTCGCGTTGTTGACCTGGTCGTCCCAGGCGACGGTTCTGGTCAACGGCGCAGGCGGCTCGGTCAGTCCTTCGGGCACTTCGAGCGTCGCCAGCGGCTTGCCGGTCTGTGTGAAGAGACCGCCTTCGATGGTGACCGTCGACCAATCGATGAACTCGGTGAGCGCTTCGGTGATCGCGGGATCCGGGCTGTCGTCGTCGGATGTTTGCGCCGGTACAGGCGCACCCGCGTCGGCGCGCTGGTTCACTGGCGCGGCGAAGGCCAAGCCAACCAACGCCACGATGGCGACGATCGAGGCCAACGCCGCGGCGTTGCCCTTCGTTCGGGCCTCGGCGATCTGTGGTCGACGGCCGATGTAGATCCCCGCCGCCAACGCGGCCGAGAAGAAGGTCAGGGCGATCCCCAGCGTGAGCGCACCGGTGCGATCGAGGAGTCGGGCCAATTGCGTGATCACAAGCCCGATCGTGAACGCCGCGATCGCCCAGGCGCCGCGCTTGGCGAACAGCCCGCGCTCGGTCAATTGCACGATCAGGTGGTGCCCCTGCCAATAGCCGAGCCCGGCGCCCAAGACGATCGCCGCAACGATCGCCCACGGCGGCGCGGTCTTCGAGAACACGATGATCAGGGCCACCGCCACGACCACCGAAATGGCGATACGGACGAGATCCCAGCGCGGCCGCACCCGCGACGACTTGCGGATCAGCCAGAACGTCACACCGAGCATCAGCACCGACAGCGCGAGCCCGACGATCGTGATCGTGGTGAAGAGCCATGCCCAGTCGGACCCGCTGCTGGTTGCCGAGCCGGTGCTCGGTGCTGATTCGGCGGGGGTGGCTGCTGCGGCGGACGTCGGTGGAGTGGTGTCGCCCGCCGCAGCAGCGGTGGTGGACTCGGTGGTCGAGTCGTCGGTGTCGGTGTTGGTGGCGGTGTCGGTGGGCGCCGGCGTCCCTTGGGGCGGCTCGGTGGTCGCCTCGGCGTCCGTTGCGCCGGTGTCTGCTGCTCCGGCTTCGGTGCCGGTGGCGCCCGGAGCGCTCGGCTCGGCGACGATCGCCGGCGCGGGTGTTGCCGATGCATCCTCGTCGAACACCGACGCGTAGAACGCGGGCAGCGGCGTGAACGGGTCGGCCGGGAGCAGCTCGACCCCGTCGCAGCTGGCCGCGCTCGCCGAGAGCGTGCCGATCATCGTCTGCGCCGCGTCGGTGAACGCGGTGAGATCGATCGGCACTGCACTGTTGGTCGAGTACTGGGCTCGAATGGCCTGCGCGCCGCCCGTGCCCAGTTGGCCCTGCCCGCGATCGAATCGATCGGCCACTGAACAGGCTCGACGGATGTCGGCCGGGTCAGGGGCGCCGTCCTTGAACGCCGTGACCTGGAAGGTGACCTCGGTGAGTTCGGTTGGCGAGGTCGCCGTGGCGTCGGGCTCGACGTACGCACACTCGGCGAAGTCGTTGCCCTCGTTGGAGATGAACTCGTACGGCTTGTCGCTCGGGCCGAAGAAGCCTTCGCGCACCCAGCCGTCGACCGGCGGGCAATCCGGCTCGTCGCTCGGGGGACACTCGGCGGCCCGTGGCCGCACGAACGTCTCGAAGAACTCGTCGACCGCCGCTGTGGCCTGTGCTCTCAGCTCGGGGAAGTCGCCGAGATCGTGCTCGACCGACGCGGAGAGCAGTGGGTCGGCGGCCCGGTAGCTCTGGCCGAGGTCGCCGATCGTGTAGCCGCAGTAGATGTCGACCTCTGCGCCTGGCTTGTCGAAGTCGAAGCGGAAGTTGCCGACCCAGCGACCGTCGGCGTCGTCATACCCGCAGCCGATGCCCACACGGCCGCCGTCGGCGTATCCGTTCGGCTCGCCAGCCGTGACGCCGTCGAGCTCGGGACACTCGAAGATCGACAGCCAGTACTCGAGTTCCTCGGGTGACGACGTTTCCGACGCCGTCTGATACTCCGGCGGATCCTCCGCCGATTGCGCCGCAGCCCGGTACCCCGGTACCCCCAGCACGCCGATCACTGCGGCGGCCGCAAGCAGCCACCGCACCCCTCTCCACACCGATGTCCACTCCACGAACACGAGGTGTTCCATCCGGTGTTCCATCCCCGTCGCTTCCAAAAACCGGGGATTCCAGGCGCCTCGCGCATGAAATCGCGAACAGAATCTGGGATCTCGGTCGGCCCAGTCCGTTCTGTTTGCGAAATCAGGCGCCTCGCGCCGGAAATCCCCGGTTTTTCGGAGATGGCGTTAGCGCGTCGACCAGCGGATGGGGGTGCTGGGGCCGGGTTGGTACCGGCAGGTCATGCCGGTGGAGACGTGGGCGCGGAGGTGCTCGCCGAGCTGCGGATCGACCTCGGCGATCCGCTCGATTGCCCGCTTGACGTGCTTGGTCACGTTGACCCGGGCGCGGTCGGCATCGGTGCGCATCGTCGCCGCCCGCCCGCCGAACCCGGCGGCCTCGGCCAGCGCGGCGAGCAGTTGATCGAGTTCATCCGACAGCGCCGCCGACCGCTCAGCATCGCCGTGCTGGTCGGCCTCATCGAGGCGCTGCTGCAGTTCGAGCACGCGAGACTCATACGCACGGCGCGCCTCGTCGTCGCTCACCTCGCTGGTGCCGGTGGCCACCGGAGCGGCGTCGGCGTGTCCCTCGATCAGGGCCGCGAGCTCTAGTGCATGGATGTCGTTGCCCGGGTTGCCGACCAACGCGCGCAGGGCCCGGAAGCCCTTCAACGTCGGCAGCGACACGGTGTCGCCCCCGCGGCCGAGCGACCAACCATCGGCGTCCTCCACCAACCGGACGCTCGTGCGGTCGACGATCGCCGCCAAGGATGTAGCTGCCCGCTCGGCCATCACGTCGAGCCCGCGCCGACTGAAGTCCGACTGAGCGGTCTCGAGCTGCGTCGCGGCTTCGGCCGGATCGAGGTCGGCGAGCAGCTCGCCGAGATGGAACCGAGCAATCGACTCGTACGGCGACCCGATGCGGGCACACGCCTCGATCGCCACTTCGTAATGCTGCCGGGCCGCGGGTACCCGGTGCATCGCATGCGAGGTCTGCCCGAGCGCAACATCGATCGCGCCGTAACTCGCGTACCCGGTGCCGTGCAGCGCGAGTCGGCCGGCGTAGGGCGCGAGATGGTCGTACACGGCTTCCGCGACGTCAGCGTCGCCCAAGTTGTTGGCCACGAGGGCGCACATCACCATCGTGCCGACGAAGTTGAGGTCGCGCGGCAGCATCGCGAAGTGGTCGGCGGCGAGGGCCGCGAGTTCGCGTTGGGCGATGTCGGTGCGGCCGGTCTGTGCCGCGATCGTCGCCAACCCCATGCGCCAGGCCGGCACGTTGGGCGACGCTGCCGCGGTGTCGCGCACGTACTCGAAGCTGTCGCCCAACGTGCCCCGCAAGTACTGAATCGGTCCGAGCGTGGTGGTGAAGAAGTGGAACGCCACCTCGTCGGGCATGATCTCCATGCCGAGGGTGAGCGCTTCCGCGGCCAGCGCTTCTGCGGCGTCGAGGTCGCCAGCCATGAACGCCCGGTTGGCCCGCCACCGAGCGACGGTCCACAGATGCAGCCGCGAGTGGATGCGCGTCGCCTCGCGTTCGAAGGCGTCGATCTCGCGGTCGGCCTCGTCGATGCGTTGGGTCTCGAGCAGCTCGACCACACGCCATACGCGGCCCGACAGGGCCAGGTGCGGATCACCCAATCGCTGCGCCACCTCGACCAACTCCTCGGCCAGCTCCGGTCGAGCGGCGCGCATCGCCGGGCCCCAGTTGGCGTAGATGCGGGCGTTGAGTGCGGTGGCCAGCGCGTGGTCGTCGTCCAGACGCCGGGCGGTTTCGACAGCCTCGGCAGTGAGTTCGTCGCGGCGGGCTGCCGACAACTCGTGGCTCTGCGCCCGGTCGCCGGTGGGCGTCTCCCAATACAGCGCCAACGCCAGCGCCGACTGCAGCTCGGCGCGCAGCGCGTGATGATCGCCGGGCCCATCGTGGCGCTCCACCGCCGTGAGCGCTTCCTCGCGCAGCGGCCGTTGAGCGGGGTTGTAGATGTCGTCGATCTCGATCGCCTCGACGTCTGGGGGGAAGGCCAGCGCCACCCTGCCGAGCACGCTCGGATCGTCGACCCGCCGGGCCAGCTGCGCGGCCTCGATGCCCAGGTCGTGGGCCACGTCGAGGCGTCGACGCTGCTTCTCCACCTCCACCCGTTGCACGAGCACATCGACGAGCCG
>JBCBSO010000351.1:0-4968 GCA_039819205.1 Actinomycetota bacterium | reverse complement strand
CGACTGCCCTCCTCATCGGGCTGGCGCTCGCCCTCGTACTCGTTGGCGGCAGCTACTGGTTCAGCGACCGCCTCGCCCTCAAGTCGGCGGGCGCCCGCGTGATTACCGAGGCCGATGCTCCCGAGTTCTATGGGATCGTCCGTAACCTCGCGCAGCGGGCGAACATGCCGATGCCCACCGTGGCGATCTCGCCTGATGCGCAGCCCAACGCGTTCGCCACCGGCCGCAACCCGAACCACGCCGTGGTGTGCGCCACCCAAGGTTTGCTGCAAGCCCTGCCGCGCAACGAAGTCGAGGCGGTGATGGCCCACGAGCTCATGCACGTCCGCCATCGCGACATCCTCATCGGCTCGGTTGCGGCGGCCATCGCCACCGCGATCTCCTTCGTCGCCAACATGGCGCTCTGGGCGACGATGTTCGGCGGCGGCGACGACGAGGATCGCAACCCGATCGCCCTGCTCGCCGTGGCGCTACTTGCGCCCATCGCGGCCTCGTTGATGCAGATGGCGGTCAGCCGGTCGCGCGAGTTCGAGGCCGATCGAGGCGCCGCCGAACTCCTCGGCAGTGGCCAGTCATTGTCGAGCGCACTGCGCCGTATCGAGGCGATCGCCACACGGACACCGATGGAGGTGGCGCCCGCCCAGGCGTACGCCTACATCCACAACCCGCTCGCCGAGTTCGGTCAGGGTGGGCGAGGCGGTGGCGGGCGTCGCCGCAGCAACGGACCCGACCTGGCCCGTCTGTTCTCGACGCACCCCTCGACCGACGATCGCATCGAGGCGCTCGAGCAGTACGACCGCAAGCGGCTCGTCGGCGCATAAATTCTCGCCCGACGGTTGGTCGGGCGTTGGCGAGCTGTTAGAGGCGGTGTGATCCACTCGGCCACATGCGGACCTCGTTGCGGATCGTTCGGTCGGTTGTGGTGATCGCGCTGCTCGTCAGTGCGGCGGTGATCGGTGTTTCAACGGCGCCAGCGCCCGTGGCCGAAGCGGCGTCGTTTCCTGATTGCACGGGCGATGACGACGACAACACCGACGTCGATTGCCTACCGACCAACGATGGCAACGACGTGAACGCCGTGGTGCTCGGAGTGTTCGGCTCGGGCAATCTGACCGTTCGTACGTCGTTCAACTACCCGGCGTGTGACTTGTACACCGAAACCAAGAGTTGCTTCTGGTCGGTGAGCAAGCCGCAGATCACCGGGTGCTACTACCTCAAGAACGGAGACCCGAAGCAGCTCGAGTCGTGCGGCGGGAGCTACGAAGACTTCTACAAGGAGCCGCCGGCAGGGTCGTCGAACGATCACTTCGACTACACCAGCGGCACCGCGACGAGCTTCTCCGGCAACGTCAGCCAGTTGCGGTGCGCCGGCAGCTACAGCACTGTGTACGCATACGGTGGCGACCAGCGCACCGACTTCGTATGGCGCACCCGCGGACCGAACACCGCCAACTGCGACATCGCGGTGAACCTGCCGGTGCCGGACAATCTGCAGGGCCCCAGCCTCGTGCGGGTACGTGTTGGCGGGACGATTTGCGAGGCCGACTCGGGCACCAACTGCTCGAAATCGCGCGGAGTGAGCGACTACGCCTGGATTCCGGTGTCCGGCCCGGTGCCGCCGCCCGAGCCGCCCGATCCCCCCGTCGAACCCGAGTCGCCCGAGCGCATCGTCGACACCCGTGAAGGCGAGGAGACCTCCGACGGTCTGCAAGAGGGCGAGGGCTTGGTCGAGGCGGGCACCTCCAAAGAAGTGGAGGTCGCAGGTCGGGCGAACGTGCCCGATGACGCGAAGGCCGTGATCATCAACGCCATCGCCGTCGGCCCCGACGGCAACGGATATCTCTCCTTCTACCCGTGTGACGAGGACGTGCCGACGACGTCGTCACTCAACTACCAACGAGGGCAGGTCGTCGCCAACAGTGCCATCGTCAAGATGTCCGGCGACGGCGACATCTGCGTGTTCTCGTTGCGCGACGTGCACGTCGTGGTCGACGTGACGGGCTACATCGGGGCGGATTCAACCGTGGTGCCGCTCGTTCCTGCGCGGTTGGCGGAGTCGCGTGAAGAGGAGGAGACCATCGACGACGAATCGGCGGGCTTCGGCAAGGTCGACGCCAAGTCGGTCACCGAAGTCGACGTTGCCGGTCGTGGTGGCGTCCCCGACGACGCGGTGGCCGTCGCGGTGAATCTCGCCGCCGTACAGGCAGATGGCAACGGCAACCTGCGTGTCTATCCGTGTTCGGACGAGCCGCCGTTGGCCTCGAATGTGAACGTCACGGCCGGCGGCACGCGCGCCAACTCGGCCATCGTTGCGCTGAGCGATACCGGCAGCGTCTGTGTGTACTCATCGACGTCGACCGACTTCATCCTCGATGTCACCGCTGCGTTCCTCGATGATCCCGACTTCTTGCCGGGCGATCCGGTACGTCTCCTCGAAACCCGGCCGACCGAACAGACCGTCGACGGTCAGAGCCAGGGAGCAGGCAAGCTCGACGCCAAGTCGACCACCCGGGTGCAGGTCGCCGGGCGCGCAGGTCTTCCCGACGACCTCGACTTTGCGGCGGTCAACCTCACGGCGGTCGAACCCGACGGCAACGGGTACGCCACCGGGTACCCGTGCGACGAGGATCTCCCCGACACATCGTCGATCAACTTCAGCGCAAACGCCATCGCCACACCGAACTCCGGTGTGCTCAAGCTCGACGCCGACGGTGGTGTGTGCATCTACGCCCACGAGTCGGTGCACATGGTGATGGACGCGTCGGCGGTTGGCGGCGACGGCGTCAATCCCTGAGCAGCGGCCGATCCGGCGCCGTCACCCGGGTGTCGGCGCGAAGCTCGGGCCGCGATTGACCTCCTCGCCGCGGACTGCGGCGAGTGGGTCACGCACGTCGTCGATGTAGCCGAGGGCGTATGCGCCGAGCTGGTAGCCCATCAGTCGGAGGAGGTCGTCGGGCAGCTCGGCGGCCACTTCCGGCGGCACCGACAGGTATTGGTTCTCTTCCTGGCGTAACCACGACACGTTGTAGGTGATGTTCAACCCACGGCGGGTGTGGTCGGAACGATTCGCACCGCCGCCGTGATACACCTTGCCGGTGTACAGCAGGCATGACCCGCGGCGCATCTCTGCGGCGATGGTGTCGTCGACGGTGTGCTCGAAGCTGTTCGGCAGGTCCTGACTGCCGACCATCACGCGCGTCGCGCCGTTCTCCTCGGTGAAGTCGGTCATCGCCCAGATCGTGTTGCATTGCACGTGATAGTCGGCGGGAAACTCGTAGAAGTCGAACGCCCACTGATCGCGGTGGATCTGCTGGCCGGGCGAGTCCGGTCCGATCGAGATCATCTGGGTGAGGTGCAGCTGAAACGACTTCGCCCGGTCGAGGAGCCGTCCGGCCACGTCGAGGATGAGCGGATGCTGGACCAACGTCCGGCTGGCCGGTGAACGCGCGATGAGGGCCCCGGTGCGTGCCGTCGTGCGTCCCGAGAAGTCGTCGCTCCCCATTGGCGTGGCGGTGATGTACGGCGCCATCTCAGTGCCGATCTGTTCGACGAGGTCCATCGAGGCGAGGTCGTCGATGATCAGCGCGCCATCGCGCCGCAGGATCTGGTCGAGCTCAGCGGGTGGCGTGTCTGGCCGGCAGTGTGTGATCCCCATACGACGACGGTATCCACGCCGAGTCCGACGAGATGACCCGTGCCAGACTCAGGGTTGATGACGACGATCGTCGAGACGCGCGCGTTGGTGATGCAGTTCCCGGCGACGCGGGCGCTCGATGGTCTCGACATCGCGATCGAATCCGGCGTAACGGGCCTGGTCGGCGCCAACGGCGCCGGCAAGACCACGTTGATTTCACTCATGCTTGGTCTGCTCCGACCCACCGACGGCTCGATCCGCGTGCTCGATCGCGACCCCGGACCCGACGGGCCTGAGCTGCGGGCGCTTATCGGGTACGGCCCCGAGCGCAACGTGTTGCCAGACGACATGCGCGCGTACGACTTCGTGCACCACCTCGCCGAGGTCAAGGGTCTCCCGCGCGACGAGGCGCGCAGCCGGGCCAGTGATTCGCTGTACCTGGTCGGCCTGGGTGAGGAGCGGTTCCGCGCCCTGGGGACGATGTCGACGGGGCAGCGCCAGCGCGTCAAGCTCGCTCAGGCGATCGCCGCCGACCCGCGGCTGATCGTGCTCGACGAGCCAACCGATGGGCTCGACCCGGTGCAACGCGACGAGATGCTGGCGATCATCCGTCAGGTCAATCGCAACTTCGGGATCGACGTGATCCTGTCGAGCCATGTACTCGAAGAGGTCGAGCGGGTGTGCGATCGCGTCGTCGCCCTCGACGAGGGCAAGTTGATCGCCCAGGGTGCGTTGCACGAACTGGCCGGAACCACTGGGGGAATCGAGGTCGAGCTCGTCGAGTTGCACGATCGGCCGGGCGCGATCGATCAGGTCGTGGCCGAGCTGACTGCGGCGGGTCTCGGCGTCGCCCGCAACGGCGTGGTGCTCTCCGTCGATGGCGCCGACGATGATCTGCTGTTCGACCAGGCCGGGGTCGCGATCGCCCGTCATGGGGCGCGACTGCGCCGGATCGAGCAACGGCGGCGGACACTCGACGATCTGTTCGACGATCCGCGCGCGATTGAGACGGCTCGATGAGCGACGCCCGCATTGTCGAGAGGGGCTTCCAGCGCTACGAAGGACCGCGTTCGGGTGTGGGCGGAGCGATCCGCAGCGTCGCCTGGCAGTCGGCGCGGGCGACCCTCGGACTTGGGCGACCCGCCCGGTCGAAGGTGTTCCCGGTGATCGCGGTGGTCATCGCCTATGTCCCGGCGATCGTGTTCGTCGGCATCTCGGTGCTCATCCCGGGCGACGTGGTCGACCCCGAGGACGTCGCCGACTATGCCTCGTACTACGGCTTCATCACGCTGGCGATCTTCCTGTTCGCCGCGCTCGTTGCAGGGTGCAACGAG
>JBCBSO010000350.1:0-4979 GCA_039819205.1 Actinomycetota bacterium | reverse complement strand
GCATTTAGGTCGTCGTCGATGTCGACCAGCCATCGAGCGAGCGGGCCGGCGGCAGCATCGACGAGCATCAAGCGCGCCATGTCGCGTCGGTGACGGAGCAGCAACTCGGGAACCAACACCGGATCGACGCGCCATCCGCCGGCCATGACACACACCAACCATTCGTCTTCGAGCACCGGCCACACCGCAACAACGTGTCGCCAACGCGTCACCGCCGCAGCAGGGCAGGCCGGGCGATCATCCCGTGGGGGCGGCGCAAACGGGTCGAGCGGCGGATCCGAGCGCCGTCCAGCGCGCTGCGCTGCGGTGAGTGCTGCCGCCTGTGCGAGCAGCCTCGCCGCCGGACGAGTGTGTTGCGTGTCGGCGACCAGATCGTCGACGACCGTGTGCCCGACGGGCGGGTCCCGCCGGTCGGTGCCGAGCAGCGCCACGGTGACCAGTGCCTGCCACCGGAGTTCGAGGTCGGTGGCGGTCGCCAACTCGCCATCCGGCAGTGGTTCGGCACCGGACGCGGCGGGCGCCTGACCCGATGTCATGCGACGAACGACGCGTCGGCGCGTCGACCGAGATCGTGGGACGGACCGCAAAGTGCAGTGCTGTGAACCGCAAGCGGAACGATGCCATCGGGAGTCCACTCGGCAGCGATGTCGGCGGGCGCTCCTTCCGTTGCGGCGAGCAACGCAGTCCACGCACCAACGCCGTGCCCGGTCGACGGCGCAAGGGCCAGCGGCAGGCTGCCATGTTCGTCGGTGACGAATCGTTGCTCGCGCCGTTGGGCGACCGCTGCCCGAAAGAGCATCGGCACCCGGTCGAGCCATGGCTGGGCGCCGAGAAGCGCGCCAGCGGCGGCGAGCGCCTCGTCGATCGTGCCCACGTGCACTTCGGTCGCGAGGTCGGGGGCGATCAGCCCGTCGTCGTACCGCCGGCCAAGGAGAGCGCGCAAGGCGTTGCCGGGGTATCGATGGAGGTCGGCCTGGATCGTGTCGCCAACGGTGAGGGTGTCGTCGAGCGCTTGCTGATAGGCCGCGAACGAGAGCACCAACGCCCACCGCTGCGAGGCAACGCCGTACAGCCAGTAGCGGCGCACCTCGATGCGGTCTTCGCGGGTGTCGTTGCGTCCGGCGACGAACCAGTGGTCGGTTTCGGGCACGCTGGCGAGCACGTCGGCGGTCCGCACCTGCCAGCCGATCGTTGTGGCCACTGCGTCGGCGGTGACCGGTGGCAACTCGCCGAGTCGGCGTCCCGCTTGGGCGAGCAGGTGAAGCACTCCGAGCTCGGCGAGCATCTGGTCGTGCCAGTCGACGTCGAGTCCGACGCGGCCGGCCAGGCGGCGGATGCGGTTGGCCAGGCTTCCCGCCTTGGCGTCGACGAGTCGGCTGGCGAGCTGATCCCAGGTGGCGTAGTCGGCCAGCGACGGGTCGGCGAGACCGGTGCGCACGCGGTCTTCGAGCCACCGGTCGAGTTCGACCAGACCGCCATACATCGACGCCACGCGCTCGTTGCGTGCACGATCGAGTTCGTCGCGCGGCGGTGGCGGCGGGGTGTCGGTGTCTCCGTCGACGCCATCGGCGCTGTCGCTATCGCCCCCGGCAACGCCCGTGTTGCCGGTCGACGTGTCGCCGGCGCCAGTCTGCGCGGTGGGCGCTCCCGCATCGCCCTGGTTGTGGCGCCCGGCGGCCGCCTGCCGGCCGTCGAGCCAGGTCCGGACACGGCGCGGCGCGGCGGCCGAACCGATCTGGCCACGAGCGAACAACAGCAGCAGTGCCAACGCATGTTTGCACGGCACCTGACGGCTCGGACACGAGCAGCGAACGACCACATCGACGTGGTCGACCACGGTCTCGTACGGCTCCCGGCCGGTGCCCTGCAGCGAGCCCCACACACCGCGTTCGTCCGCGCCAGTCGAGCGCCATCTGGTCGGCACTGCGAGCTGCCGTGCTGCGCTCATCGCCGATGGCGACGGCGCCAACGACTCGACTTGCTCGTCGGACCACGCCATGGGACCGACCGGTGCAGGGTGCGCACCATCGTCGCCCGAGACCATGGGTCGAGCGTACCGATGGGGTGTGCGCCGCCGGGCTCGACGCGTCGGTCGAGCGCCGGCAGTACCGTGCGCAACGTGCGCGTGATGACATGGAACCTGTGGTGGCGGTTCGGTGACCACCCCCGGCGCGCAGCAGCGATCGACGCGGTGCTGCGGTCCGAAGCGCCCGATGTCGCCTGCTTCCAGGAGGTGTGGTCCGACGCCACGACCGACCAAGCCGAGATGCTGGCGGCGCGCCACGACGCGCACATCGTGCGCACCGAGCCGGTGCTGTTCGACGGGTTCTCGTTCGGCAATGCCATCATGTCGCGTTGGCCAATCGAACACGTCGCCGACGTGCGGCTGCCCGGCGCCGACGGCCAGCCGGGGCATCGGCGGTTGCTGATCGCTGCGGTCACGACACCGTGGGGCAGATGGCCGATCGCGGCCACACACCTCGACTATC
This sequence comes from Actinomycetota bacterium, assembly GCA_039819205.1. Taxonomy (GTDB): domain Bacteria; phylum Actinomycetota; class Acidimicrobiia; order Acidimicrobiales; family Ilumatobacteraceae; genus JABSQH01. The sequence continues at coordinate 2,490 of JBCBSO010000350.1, read as the reverse complement.
GATTCGACGCATCCCACACCCGCCAACGGCAGGTCGTGCGGATGCTCGAGTGCATCGTGGAGCACCGCGGCGATCCAGAACACGACCTACCACTGATCCTCGGCGGCGACCTCAATGCGGTCGCCGATAGCGACGAGATGCGCATCTTCACAGGACGACGACCCGGAGTGGACGGCATCGTGATGAGCGACGTCTGGGAACTGGTCGGCGACGGGTCCGGCGTCACCTGGCGTCGCGACAATCCTCATGTCGCCAGCAGCGCATGGCCCGATCGGCGTATCGACTATCTGGGCGTGTCTTGGCCGCGACCCAAGCCGGTCGGCAATCCGACGCGGGCCTGGCTCGCCGGGACCTCGCCGGTCGACACCGGTGACGGGCCCGTGTGGCCGAGTGATCACGCCGCGGTCGTGGCCGAGTTCGTCGTTCCGTCGGCGAGCGACGACTGAACAGGTCGGTCAGGTCGGCGTCCGACCGACCGACACCGGCGTGGTCGACTGCGCGGCACGCTTGGCGTGGTAGCTCGATCGGGTCAAGGGGCTGGCTTCCACGTGGCGGATGCCGAACCCCTCGCCGATCTGCTTCCACCGATCGAACTCGGCCGGGTCGGCGTACCGTGCGATCGGCAGATGAGTGGTGGTCGGTCGCAGGTATTGACCGATGGTGACGATGTCGACACCGAGGTCGGCAAGATCGGCGAGTAGTCCAATCACTTCGTCGTCGGTCTCGCCGAGCCCGACCATGAAGCCGGTCTTGGTGGTCAGGCCGGCAGCTTTGGCTCGCCCCAGCACACCGAGCGATCGGGCATACCCAGCCGACGGACGCACCGCGCGCTGCAATCGCGCCACGGTCTCCACGTTGTGGTTCAACACATCAGGACGCACGGTGAACAGCAGATCGAGCGCGGCATCGTCGCCTTTGGCGTCGGAGATCAGCGTTTCCACCTGCGTCGCCGGCCGTACCAGGCGAATCGCCTCGACGCATGCCGCCATGTGGGCCATACCACCGTCGGCGAGGTCGTCTCGGGCAACCATCGTGAGCACGGCGTGTTCGAGATCCATCGCCTGGATTGCTGCGGCGACGCGCTGCGGCTCGTCGGCCTGGGGCGCCATCGGCTGGCGGGTATCGACGAGACAGAATCCGCAGGCGCGCGTGCACCGCTCACCGAGGACCATGAACGTGGCCGTGCCGTCACTCCAGCATTCCGAAAGGTTCGGGCAGCCAGCGTCTTCGCACACGGTGACAAGGCCGAGGTCGCGGATCGTGCGCTTCAGCGAGAGCACCTCGGGCCCGTGCTGCACGCGGGGCCGCAACCAGTCGGGCTTGCGCGTGGTGATCGCCAATCCCTCGGCGACGCCAGCGTCGTTCAGCCGGCGCACGGCACGGTCGCCGGTGGGCTTTACGGCGTCGCCGGGACCGACACCGCGGGAGAAAGCGGAGAGGTCAGCGTCGCCGCGGGCGTGCCGCCAGGCCACGTCTTGGCGCTCGGCGGCCCCATCGGCGAACCGGTCGGCAGCCGCACCAGCAACCACAGCGGCGACCTCGGACATGCTGACGTCGACGCCTTCCTCGGCCAATGAGGTCACGGGGTACTCGGCGATACCGCATGGCACGATGTGCTCGCGCAAGTACGCCATGTCGGGGTCGACGTTGAGCGCAAATCCGTGCATGGTGCGACCGCGCTTGAGGCGCACACCGATCGCGGCGATCTTGCGCGCCCGATCGGTACCGGGATCGAGCCAGACGCCGGCGTATCCAGGGAACCGGCCGGCGCCGCGGACACCGAGCTCGGCGAGGGCATCGATCAGGAGTTGCTCGACGGCAGCCACGTGCTCGGCGGCGCCGAGGTGGTTGGCCACGTTGACGATCGGGTACCCGACGAGCTGGCCGGGTCCGTGATAGGTGACGTCGCCGCCGCGCGCCACCGGCACGAGCTCGGCGCCGACGGCCGCCGGTTCGCACCGCACGTTCGTCGCCAGGTCGGCACGCGGCCCGTGAGTGAACACGTGCGGGTGCTCGACGAGCAGCAGATGTTGTCCCGTGCCGTGTTCGAACAGCGCCGTCTGCACGGCGAGCGCCTCGCGGTACTGAACGCGTCCGAGCCACCGCACGCGCAGTGGCTCGGCAGACACCTCGACGGTCACAATTCGGTCGCCCAGTCCTTCGTTTCGAGGATCTCCTTGACACGCCGCAAGAAGTTGGCGGCATAGGCACCGTCGAAGGCGCGATGATCCCAGCTCATCGCCAGGTTCCCGACGGGGTGGATGGCGATCGCTTCGCCGCCATCGGCACCGGTTGTGACGACCGGCTTGCGCACGATCGCATCGGTCGAGATGATCCCCACCTGGGGTTGGTTGATGATCGGCATCGTGAGCACCGAACCCGCCGAGCCGTTGTTGGAGATGGTGAACGTGCCACCCGAGATCTCGTCGGGCGACAGCTTGCGATGACGCGCCCGGTCGGCGAGATCGTGGATCTCTGCAGCGATCGCCG
>JBCBSO010000349.1:0-4982 GCA_039819205.1 Actinomycetota bacterium | reverse complement strand
TCGCGGCGCGTCGGACGGCGGGGATCGCGAGCCAGCGCACGGCGAGCGTCCCGGCGGCGTCCATCGGCACCGAGCGAGCCGCCGCACGCAGCGCCATGTGCCCGGGCTGCTCTGCGACTTTGCGCTCGACATCGACGCGCGGGTCGATCGACGTCGATGAGACCGACGGAGGTGTTGCCGCGTCGCTGGGCGGGATCGTGCCTGCCGCAGTGTTGGCGGACGTGTCGTCGTTCGAGCCGACGCTCGTTGGCGCGGTACTTGCCGTGGCGTCGCTTGTTGACGTCGTGGTGTCATCGGCACCGCCGCACGCGGCAAGGCCACACGCGACGAAGAGGGCCAGCATTCGGCAACGGCTTCGGTGCATGAGGCGAACCTACCGAACGATGGAAGGGCTCGCTAACACCCATCGAAGATCCCATGCCGATCCCGCTCGAAGGCGGGCACGCGCCCGCTAGGCCGACAGCAGGTCGTCGCGCAATTGCCGTTTGACGAACTTGCCGTTGGCATTGCGCGGTAGCGGCTCGTCGAGCACCCACACTCGTTCGGGGACCTTGAACGCGGCGATGTGCGTGCGCAGGTCCGCGAGCAGTGCATCCTCGTCGATCGTCGCACCGGGCTTCGGCACGATCGCTGCGGCCACGATCTCACCGAGTCGGTCGTCGGGCACTCCGAACACCGCCGCTTCGGCGACGTCGTCGTTTCGGTAGATCGCCGCCTCGACCTCGGAGCAATACACATTCTCGCCGCCGCGCAGCACCATGTCCTTGGCCCGGTCGACGATGAACACGAACCCGTCCTCGTCGATCGTGGCGATGTCACCGGTGCGGAACCAACCCTCCTGGATCGCCTCGGCGGTGGCTTCGGGACGATTGAGATAGCCCTTGATCACAACCGACCCGCGGACGCACAGTTCGCCGGTTCCGCCCTCGGGCACGTCGTCGCCCACCTCGTCGATCAGCTTGGCGTCGAGGGTTGGCACGATCCGTCCACACGACGCCGGCTTGGCGACGTAGAGCGCGCCCGAATTCGCCGTGGCGATGCCGTGTGTCTCCGTCAGGCCGTACCCGGTGCTCGGCGCTCCACCGCTCAGCGATTTGTCGATCTTGTCGACCAGATCCGGCTGCAACGGCGCGCCGCCACCACCCATTCCGGCCAACGTGGAGGTGTCGCGAGTCTCCCAATCAGGATGGGCCAGCAACTCCCGGCTCATCGTCGGGACACCGGAGAAGTTGGTCACGCCTTCACGCTCAATCAGTTCGAGTGCGCGGCCCGGATCCCACTTGTAGGTCAGCACGATGCGCGACCCCGAGATCGTGGCTGGGTGAATCAAGCAGTTGTTGGCGGTCACGTGGAACAGCGGCGTCGGCAACATGAACACGTTCTGGGCCGGCGCCGCTCCTGCGTCAGCGCCAGCGGCGGGACCGCTGGCCTTGGCCGTTGCCAGCGTCGCCGCCGCATTCATGAACGCAAGGTTGAGCAGGTTGTGTACCGACCCGCGGTGCGTGAGTTGGGCCCCCTTCGGGAAACCGGTCGTACCCGATGTGTAGAAAATGCACGCGTCGTCGTCGGGGTCGATCTCCACCGCGGGAAGCTCGGCGGGTGCGGAGGCCGGATCGATCACGTCTTCCCAACGCGCAGCGTCGGCTGGTAGTTCGCCGTCGTAGCGCACCGACAGCACCGAGAGCGAGAGCGGGTCATCACCGCCGCGCAGGTCGTCGAGAACGGGCAGCACGCGCTCGATGCGTTCACCGTCGGCGATGAGCACCTTTGGGCGCGAGTCGGACAGGCCGTACGACATCTCCTCGCTCGTCCACCAGGCGTTCATGCCCACCACCGCGGCACCGAGCGACACGATCGCCCAGTAGCTGAGCACCCATTCGGGGTAGTTGCGCATGGCCACGGCGACGCGATCGCCCGCCCGCACTCCGTGCTCGTCATGAAGCCACCCGGCGAGCGACCGGATGATCGCATCGGCCTCGGCGTAGGTGTATCGCTCGTCTTCGTAGACGATGTAGTCGGCGTCGCCGTAGCCGCGGGCGAGCTCCCAAACGAAGCGCATCGATGGCGGAGCCGAATCGAACACGCGCATCGGCGCACCGCGCACTTCGATCTCCGTCATTGCGAACTGCGCGCCGGGCGCAATCAGCTCGTCCCAGGCTTCGGTGAACTCGTCGATCATGGGGCGCAATGATCGCAGCGCCGACCGAGCGCTGCCGAATCGGTCGCTGTGGCAGCAGGGGTCAGACCCCTGCTGTCACATTCACTCAGCGATGACGTAGGCGACAGCGACGAGGTCGCTATGCGTGAGTGACAAATGCCAGCGGGCGACACCTGCGGCGTCAGCCAGTTGTTTTGCCGGACCGGTCACCGCCAACGACGGGGCACCACTCTCCGCTCGCTCCACCCATACATCGTGGAATCCGAACGCTCCGAGACCCAGGCCGAGTGACTTCATGACGGCCTCGCGAGCGGCGAACCGAGCAGCGAGACCCGGCACTTGGTCGGCGCGTGCCGCGAGGTCGTGGAGTTCGGACTCGGTGAACAACCGTGTCCGCATGGTCGGGGTCCGTTCGAGCGAGCGTCGAAACCGTTCGATGTCGACCACGTCGACACCGATGCCGATCACCGCCGACGCATCCTGTTGCTCATCGTCGCCAATGGTCGGCCGTGTCGGAGATCGGTTCGATCAACAGTTGCTCCACCGGCAGCGTGCCGAGGAGCGACTCATCGAACGAACCCTCGGTCTCTGTGACCCAGTCGACGAGCCGGTCGTAACGCCGGTCGTAGCCCTGCAGCACCGAGCGCATGACCTCCGCTGGCAAACGTTCGTGGAAGGCGACGTGCAGCAAGGTGAGACCAGTGGTCTCCTCACCTTTGACCTCGGGCACGAAGATCAACGTGCGACCGTCGCGCCGTCCCACACCCACGAGCACGTCACGTTCGGCGGCGACTCGCCGCTTGGTGCCACGCAGCGCGGTGGGTTGCTCCGCCCGGCTCGGTAGCTCGCGCGAGATACCGCCGCGATCGATGATCGAGATCGTCGACCCGTCGATGCCATAGCGGGTGAACCCGTGGACCTCCGCGATCGCCGGGTCGAGGTCGGCGAGCACCTTGAGCGTTCGATAGCTGAGCACGTCGCGGCCGGGGCCGGCATCGAGGACCGCCTGCACGAGTGCACGGTCGATCACGCCTTCGTCGCTGCGCGAGATCCCAACCGTGACCGTCTTGGCCTGGTGCTTGATCGTGTCGATCGGCCGTGTCAACTCTTCGATCGCGGCGGTCAGCGCACTCACCAGGTCATCGAGCAGTGCGCTCGGCGTGCCCACCTTGCCCGACGCAGCCTGGAACTGCTCGATCGGTCGCTCGCTCTGCACGTCGCGCAGCAACGCTGAGAGGCGCGCCGCCGTGGACGCTTCGAGCTGACCGTCGTACAACCCGGCACGCAGGCCGTCGGAGAAGCGGTCGGCGGGACCGCGCAACTCGGTGCGCAGCCGGCGAATCACCCGGTCGGCGGACGGCGCCGTGGCAACGAGGCGTTCAATTACCTCTCTGGCCGCGCGCAGACAGCGCGCCGACGCGTCGATTGCCAATGCGGTCTCGTAGCCGAATAGATGGCCGGCCATGGCTGACAGCACGAAGCCCAGAGCCGGATCGACCTGCGGAACACCGATGACGGCGGCGCCGCCGTATCGCTGCTCGCCGTCGTCGGCGATCACCACCGGGGTCGCCTTGTGCGCGCTGAAGATCGCCACCTCTTTGGCGACGTCGTCGGCAGTTGAGCCGCGCAATCCCGCGGCGCACACCAGAATGAGCGGCTCGGCCGAGAGATCGATGTGCTTTTTGTCTTCGGTCGAATCGCAGGCGATCGACTTGTAACACAGCTCGCTGAGCTTGATCCGCACCTCTTCGGCAGCGATCTTGTTCGGGCCGTTGCCGACGACGGCCCAGTAGCGCTTCGGCGGTGCGAGGCGGGCCGCGTCGGCGATCGCCGGCCGCTGCGCGACCACGGTGCGCATTGCGTCGGGCAGCGCGCGCAGCGACGACAGCAGCCGGGTGCGGCGACGGGCGTCGCCGAGCTCGGCTGCCTGCGCGATGGCGCAGGCGAGGAGCGCACCGGCCGCCACCTGGGCGTAGAACGCCTTGGTCGACGCCACGCTCATTTCGACGTCGCGTCCGTCGGAGGTGTACATCACCCCGTCGGCCTTGTCGGTGAGGTCGCTCCCGCGCCGGTTGACGATGCCCAAGACTGCTGCGCCCCGGCCGCGCAACAGATCCACCGTGCGGTTGGTGTCGGTCGTGGTTCCCGACTGCGACACGGCGATGGCCAACGTGTCGCTCATGTCGAGACGCATGGCAAACCCCGACAGCTCCGTGGCGGTGATCGCGTCGACGTCGAGGGCACCGTCGGTGAGCTCATCGAGCAAGGCGGCCATGCTCTGGCCGGCAACTGCTGCCGTTCCTTGACCGATCACCCGCACGCGGGTGATCGACCGATCGGCCAGTCGCTCAGCGACCGCGGTCGGCAAGGCGACCTCGCCGACGTTGGCGACGAGCTCATCCCCCTCGGTCTCGATCTTGCCGCGCAACGTCTTGGCCAGCGACACCGGCGACTCGGTGATCTCCTTCAACAGGTAGTGCGGGGCGTCGCCCCGATCGATGTCGCGGGTGGTCACCTCCGCGGTAATCAGGTCGTCGTCGACCACCGGTGTACGTGTGCCGTCGTAAGCCACTCGTTCGAGGGCACCCGGCGCATCGGCGTCGCCGGCACGTTCGCCGTCGAGGACCACGATCTCGCCACCGCGCTCTCCGTCGAGCCGGAGATAACGGTCGGACTCTTCGACAACGCCATACGGCTCGCTGGCCACGATGTAGGCGTCGTCCGCGAATCCGATGTACAGGCCTTGCCCACTCCCCCGAAGCGCAAGCAACAGCCGGCCTGGCTCGTCGGCGATGGCGGCACCGATCGCGACCGAACCGTCGAA
>JBCBSO010000348.1:0-4985 GCA_039819205.1 Actinomycetota bacterium | reverse complement strand
CGAAGACGATCAATGAGCTCGACGAGGCGCTCGGTGGACCACCCAAGGAGCTGAGCGGGCAGGTCGGCTTCCTCGAGCTCGTTCCATTGCGCCAACCGCTCCTCGTAGCGGGCGATCAACTTGTCGCTCGACCCGGGTGGCGGCTTGCGTGGCTCGAAGAAGCCGACCTGCCCGCTCAGCTCCTTGGGTGGTCCACCGAGCGCCTCGTCGAGCTCATTGATCGTCTTCGGCTTCATCCAGATCGGTTTGGGTACTCCCTCACCGCTCTCGATGAACTTCGTGCCGGCCCGGTTCGTTTCGCGCGTTCCGAAGATCACCGACTCCTCCGACGCCACCCGCTGCAGCTCGGCCGCCTGGTGCGGTGTGTACCCGGTCTCGCGGATGTGTTCAGGCGGGATCTTCGTGCCGGGCTTCACGTTGTCGACACCCGGCCAGTTGTCGGGGTCGGTCCCTCTGGCCGCCTCCTCGGCCAGCTCATCGGCCGACGGGGTCGTGCGCGCCGCGGAGTCGGCGCCCGCGTCTACCGCGTCGTCGCCGCTGCGGGCGACGCCCTCGACCGCGCCGTCGCCGGTGCGGGCCAAGGGGTCGATCACGTCGTCGCCGGATCGCGCGACTCCCTCAACCGCCTCGTCGCCGCTGCGGGCAACCGCTTCCGCGACCTCGTCACCCGAGCGTGCTCCCGCGCGCACCCAATCGTCGACCTGGCGGGTCGCAGAGTCGAACGACTCCGATGCCGCCTCGGCGAGCTGACTGCCGTAGCGGGTCAAGCCGGCCTGGGCGAGTGCACCGAACACCATGCCTGGGCCGACCTCCCACCCGGCCGCCGCGAGCGCCTCGGCGTAGGTCAGATCTCGGCCCTCGGCGTGGGCCCGCGCTGCCGCGCGCTCCATGGCGTTCATCACATCGAGCGGAGTGAGCAGGCCCTCGCTGAACCCGCCCGTCGCCACCGCCGCGCCAATGCGTCCAGCCGCTACCGGGTTGCGCACGATCCACCCCGCCACCGGACCACCCTGTTGCTCGGCGAGGCGGGCGGCGATCTCTTGGGCCATGGCAGCGTCTTGACCGAACTCGTCGGCCAGGTCGCCGAGGTAGGTGCCGGTCGTCTGCGGGTCGACCGATCCCTGCTGCTCGGCCAGCCGTTCAAGCACGGCGGCGATCTCGAGCAGCTCGTCTCGGGTGAGTGAGTCGCCCTGGGCCAGACGATCGGCGATCGCATCCCAGCCGCCGTTGGCCGCCTGGTCGGCGAGATGGTCGGCCACGCGCTGCCGGGTGAGGTCGGCACGTCCAGCACGTTCGAGTTCTTCACGCAGCCGGTTGCGGGCGATCTCGTCGTCTTCGCGCGACCGCTGGGTGAGTTCGTCCAGTCGTTGCTGTGCGGCGGCGTCGCTCTGCTGCTCGGCGACGATCCGATCATGGCGCGCATCGCGCTCGGCATTCGCCGTTCGAGCCTCGTCGATCAACTCCTCCAGCTCGTCGCGAGGCACCATGCGCACGTCGTCGCCGTAGCCCCACGGATACAACCCGTCATCGTCCGGCAGGAGCACGTCGCCGTTCTCGTCGATCACTGCGCCCTCGGGAGGGTCGTCGGGGTGCGGGTCGCGATCGTCGCCGTCTGGGTCGTCGCCGTCCCCATCACGGCGGCGGCCACCGCTGCGGCCCTCGGCGAGCGTCACGCCCGCAGCCGCAGCGGTGCCCAGCGCGCCGGCCGCACCCACTTTGTCTTCGTCTTCCACCTCGGGGAAGAGGCCGTCGTCGACGCTGGTCGGCGCGGCCGCCTCATCGAACGCGTCGAGCCCCGTCTCGTCGTCGAACGGATCGTCGGCTCCCGCGTCGAAGGTGTCTTCGAAGATGAACTCGTCGTCGCCGCTCTCGTCGAACCCGGCGCCGTCGTTACTCGCCGCGCTCTGGTCGAACTCGTCGACGGCCGGCGTCGCCGCTTCCTCGAACTCGTACACCCAATGGATCGCGCAGTCGCAGTTCAGTGCGCCGACGCCGATCTCCAGCGGGAGCCCGATAGCGCTGTCGGGAATGTCCCACGTGAAGATGCCCATGTTGGCCTGCGGCTCGATGCAGCTCAGCGGCTCCGAACCGATCGGATCGGTACAGCTGGCGTCGGCGCCGACGGCGGCATCGGTCCAACGCTGGCCGGTGTACTGGATCACGTCGAGGCCGCTGTACTGCTGTGTCTCGCCGACCGTGACCGCGCCGGTGACCGCCAAGTTCATCACCAGCGTCGACCCCGGCTCGAGCACATCGGGCGGTGGTTCGTAGCGGGCATTGAATGTGGAGGCGAACAGGTCCTCGAACTCGATCGTCGCCGTGATCGAACCGCTGGAGTGGCTGAAGGTGGTGAACCCATCCATCGGGGCGACGATCGTGTCGACGAGCACCCATCGATCGTCGGTCGGCACGACGTCGCCTTCGAGGAAGGTCTCGGTCTCCGGATCGAAGTCGTCGATGTCGATCCCTTCGTCGTTCTGCGCGTCGACGTCGCTCGGCTGAGGAAGCCCGAACCACACCGCACCGGCGACCGACGCCGCTGCGGCGGCTCGGGCGAGCGCCAGCGGCTCCATCCGGCCGACGAACACGCCCACCTGCATGCCGATGCCGAACCACGCGCCGAAGCGGCCGAGGTCGACCAGCTCGGTGCGGTTGGCGATCGTCGCCGCCTGGAGCAGCACGGTGCTGGCACCCCACACGATCAGGCCGATGCCGGCGCGCTTCAGCCACAGCTTGCCGTCTTCATCCCAGATCTCGGCCTGCTTGCCGATCAGGAACCCGCCGCCGAGGCCCAGTGCCGTCGACACCACGGCGATCGCCGGCGCCGTCCCGATCGACGACACGGCGGTGATCACCACGATCGTCACCAGCGCGATGGCGATGCGGATCAGATCGAAGTTCGGCCGCACCTTCATCGGCTTGCGGATACGGATGAATGTGAGCGCCACCCCGGCGATCGACACCAGCAGCGCCAGCGTCGTGAATGCGGTCCTCATGTCCTCAACACTCCCGTCGTTCAGTCGGTCAGCGGTCGGGCCGGCATGGCCATCGTCCGCGCATCGATCGGAGCGGTCGGGATGTCGCCGCGCGTCATCTCGTACCAACTCTCCAACTTGTTGGCCTGCGGGCCCTTGTAGGTGCTGCGTGCGTGCGTCCAATACACCTGCTCCTTGCCGCGCAGGTGGTTCTGGTTGAGCTTGTCGGCGAGCTTCGTCGCCGAGGCGTACGCCTCTTCGTAGGCCTGCTTGTACTCGAGCGACCGTGGATCGAGGCCCTCGGTCGCCTTGTGCACGATGTCGCCAACCAGGTTCGCCTCGGCGCCATGCTGCATCTGCACGCCGGACTGCTTGAGCTTCTCGACGATGTCTTGGTAGCGCTGCCCGGTTACTGGCTTGCCGGTTTTGGCGTCGAGGATCGCCACCGCGTCGACGTCTCCTGCGAACGGCTTGCCGGTCTTCAGGTCGATCACGATCCCGTTGGGCTCTCTCCGGATCAACTCCTTTGCCTCGAGCTCCTTCATCACGTCTTCGAGGTCGTTCCACTGCGCCAGCCGCTCGTCGTAGCGAGCGAGGAGCTCCGGGCTGGCGTCGGCCGGCGGCTTGTTCGGCTTGAAGAACCCGACCTGACCGCTCAGCTCCGCTGGTGGGCCACCGAGTTGCTCGTCGAGCTTGTTGATCGTCTTCGCCTTCATCCACTCCGGCTTCGGTGTCGCGTCCCCGGACTCGACGAACTTGGTGCCGGCCCGGTTGGTTTCGCGCGTCCCGAAGATCACCCGCTCTTCGGCTGCCACCCGCTGCAACTCCTGCGCTTGCCGCGGGGTGTACCCCGTTTCTCGGATGTGTTCCGGCGGGATCTTCGTGCCCGGCTTCACCTTGTCGATTCCCGGCCAATTGTCGGGATCGGTACCGCGGGCCGCCTCCTCGGCGAGCTCGTCGGCGGTGGGGACGCGACGCGCGCCAGAGTCGACACCCGCCTCGACCAGATCGTCGCCGCTCCGCACGGCCGCCTCGACCGCCTCGTCGCCCGATCGCGCCGAGGCCTCGAGCATCTCATCGAGCTGTTGCAGCGCGGGCCGCAGCGATTGCCCGGCGGCCTCCATCAGCTCGCTGCCGTAGCGGGTGATACCCGCCTCGGCGAGGTGGCCCAGCAGCATGCCGGGACCCACCTCCCAGCCGGCAGCCGCAAGCGCCTCGGCGTAGGTGAGGTCGCGGCCCTGGGCGTGGGCCTGCTCGGCCGCCCGCTCCATCGCGTTCATCACGTCGAGCGGGGTCAACAACCCCTCGCTGAACCCACCGGTGACCACCGCCGCGCCGATCCGCGTCGTCGCCACCGGGTTGCGCACCATCCACCCGCCGAGCGGGCCCATCTGCACCTCGGCGACCTTCGCCGCGAGCTCCTGCGCCGTCGCCGCATCCTGGGCGAACTCGTCCCACAGATCGCCCACGTAGGTGCCGGTGTTCTCCGGATCGATCTCACCCTGTTGCTGTGCCAGCCAGTCGATGATGGCGCTGAGCTCCATCAGCTCGTCGTAGGTCAGTGACGAGCCGTCGGCGAGCCGGTCGGCGATCGCATCCCAGCCACCGTTGGCCGCCCGCTCGGCCAGCTGGGCAGCCACCCGCTCGCGGCGCTCGTCCGCCTCACTCGCCGCACGCAACATCTCGTTCAGCGCTTCCTCGGCAGCGCGGTCGTCGTCGACCGAGCGTTGGGTGAGGGCCGCCAAGTCGGCGCGTGCACGCTCCTCGTCGTTGTGCGACGCAACGATCGCGTCGATGCGCTGCTGTCGAGCGGCCGCCGCCGCCCGGTTGCGGGCGATCAGTTCCTCGAGTTCCTCGCGTGGAACTCGATGGATCACGTCACCGTCGTCCCACTCGTAGAGGCCGTCGTCGCCGGGGCGCAATACGTCGCCGTACTCGTCGGTCACCGCGTTGCGCTCGTCGAACAGGTCCTGCACTCCGTCGGCGCCACCGGAGCGCCAACGGTCCCAC
>JBCBSO010000347.1:0-4992 GCA_039819205.1 Actinomycetota bacterium | reverse complement strand
CCGCGTGACGTTCACACAAATCGTACGAATGCGGGTCACGATGCTCACTCAGCGGATCGAGCCAGGCCTGGGAGCGGTCGTAGTGATACGTCAACGTCGCGGTGGCGGCTTCCGAGCACCCGGTGCGCGAGCACTGCCGCTCGTTCGTCGTCGCCACCGAGTCGTTGACGACGATGCCGGTCCGCCACTGTGCCATCGGCGCAGCACGGTACGCGCACTGCAACGCCGAACGGTGGATGCTCCCCTAGCATGGAGTCATGAACGACCTGCCCCCGCCGCCGCCGCCTCCGCCGCCCGGTGCCGGACGAGGTCAACAGCGCAGCGACAAACCCCAGCGGCGCCCCGACAACTCCGACGACCGTCCGCCACAGCAGAGCGGCGACGCCGACGGGTCGGGCGGCAGCCCAGGGCGGTGGCCACGGTGGACGATCTGGATCTTGATCCTGGGCCTCGCCGCCGCCTTCCTGGTGCCCAGCCTGTGGCCCAGCGACAACGGCGAGTCGTTGGACTACAGCGAGTGGCGCGAGCAGGTCATCGACGGACAGATCGAAACCGCCAACATCAATAACGGGTCTGGGCGGATCACCGGCGACTTCGTCAACGGCGACAAGTACAACACCACCGGCCCTGGCGATGGGGCGCTCCCGGACGAGGACCGTGCGTTGTTGGAGCAAAACAACGTCATCGTCAGTTTCGAGACGCCGAGCAACAACTGGCTGCTCAGCGTGTTCGGACTGATGTTGCCGGTGATGCTGATCATCGGCTTCTTCGTGTGGATGCAACGCCGCGCCCAAGGGCAGATGGGCAACGTGATGTCGATCGGCCGGAGCAAGGCCAAGGCGTACACCACCGACCGACCGTCGACCACCTTCGACGACATCGCCGGCTACGACGGCGTGAAGCAGGAGATCACCGAGGTGGTCGACTTCCTGCGCATGCCCGAGCGGTTCGCTGAGATCGGCGCCCGCGTGCCCAAGGGCATCTTGCTCGTCGGGCCTCCTGGTACGGGCAAGACGCTGTTCGCTCGGGCGGTCGCCGGCGAGGCAGGTGTCGGCTTCTTGTCGGTCACCGGCTCCGATTTCATGGAGATGTTCGTCGGAGTCGGTGCCAGCCGTGTCCGCGACCTGTTCCAGCAGGCTCGGCGAATGGGTCGAGCGATCATCTTCATCGACGAGATCGACTCGATCGGTCGCAAGCGGGGCGCCGGCCTGGGCGGCGGTCACGACGAACGCGAACAGACCCTCAACCAGATGCTCGCCGAAATGGACGGCTTCGAGACGTCGGATGGCATCGTCATCATGGCGGCCACCAACCGGCCCGACATTCTCGATCCGGCGCTACTCCGACCCGGGCGCTTCGACCGCCAGATCGTCGTACCACTGCCAGAAGCAGGCGAACGCAGGTCGATCCTCGAAGTGCACTCGCGCGACAAGCGCATGTCGGCCGATGTCGACATGGAAACCATGGCGCAGGCCACGCCCGGCATGAGCGGCGCCGACCTGGCCAACCTCGTCAACGAAGCCGCGTTGGTGGCGGTACGCCGCGGCTCCAAAGAGGTCGCCCGCATCGACTTCGAAAACGCCCGTGACCGTGTCGTGCTCGGCGCACAACGCGAATCGATGATCTTGTCGGCGGAGGAGAAGAAGGCCACCGCCTACCACGAGGGCGGACACGCGCTGCTCGCAACGGTGCTGCCGCACGGCGACCCGTTGCACAAGGTCACGATTCTCCCGCGCGGCATGGCCCTCGGCGTCACCTGGTCGCTCCCGCAGGAGCGACATACGTATTCGAAGGAATACTTCGAAGACACGATCTGTAAGGCGATGGGCGGCCGGGTTGCCGAGATGATCATCTTCGGTCATCTCAATTCGGGCGCCGCCAACGACCTCGAACAAGCCACCGGTATCGCTCGGCGCATGGTGCGCGAGTGGGGCATGTCCGAACGCGTCGGGCCGATGGCGTGGGCCGGTCGGCAGCAGGTGTTCCTGGGCGAAGACCTCATGTCGAACGCTCGCGAGTACTCCGACGACACCGCCAAACTGCTCGACGAAGAGGTCGCCCGCATCCTCACCGAGCAAGAGGAGCGGGCCACCGACACACTGACGCGGCATCGCCGTGGCCTGCAGCTCATCGCCGAGGCGCTGCTCGAGCACGAGACGATCGACGGCCCCGAGGTGGCTCGACTGATCCAGCAGGGAATGGCCGAGTCCGGCCAACCCGCCGACGACATCGTCGCCCGCTGAACAGTTGGCCGCCACATCGCCCGCTCGGCGATGTCAACCGCGTTCGTCGTGCTCGCCGCATTGCTGCGCGGGCAGCGCTGGGTCGCGAGCTCGCGCGACGGCAGCCCAGAGATCCATAGCCGACATCGGGCCGATGAAGCTCCCGCGGACCACGCCCTGATCGTCGGCGATCACCGTGGTCGGTACTGCGTCGATCGTGTAGCGCTCGTGGGTCGACCGATCGGTGTCGTGATCGATGCGTGTCACGGCGACGTCTCTACTCTCCAACACCTGCGCCTTGTCGACCACATCGGCGCACGCGGTGCACGTGGACGAGCTGAACACGGCGACAAGCCAGGGGGCGTCGGCACGGGGGAAGTCGGCACGATCGAGTTGGTCGGGCACGCGATACCGGCGCTGCGTCGGCGCGTCGGGGACACGCCGCCGTTGGGCGATCAGGGCAACGATGCCGACAACGGCGATGATCGCCACGGCGATGACCACGCGCTCCATCGGCGCTGAAGGCTACGAGCTGGCCGACGGGATCGCCCACGAACCCGACGTGCCGTCGAGGCCGTTGCCCCGTGGGAGGCGCCGCTCGACGAACACTCGGTTGGTCGCGTCGATGATCAGCTCCCTGTCGAGCGCGTCGGCCGCCTCGAGGCCGACCGCGATGACCGCGGCGGCGCCGATCGGGATATCGGTCAACCCCTCGATCTCGACCGGACCACCGGGGCCGACGGAGCGCACGGTGATTGTGCCGTCGCCGTTGTCGACGTTGTAGATCACCAGGGCTTCGGGGGTGGGTTCTGACGGACCGATGCCGACGTGCCACCGATTGGCCACGAATCCGTCCAGCCGAGGTGGGGCGCCGAGCACCACCGACGTCGCCACCGAGTCGCCGGCGGGCCGCGTGAGTACCCGTTCCACCACGATCGATGGCTCCGACAACGTGCTGAACACCACGGCATGCCGGCCATCGGGCAGCGTCGCACCGTCCTCCTCGCTCGAGGGGTCGTAGACCACCACGCTGCGTGCGGGCACATCGATCGGCTCGACATCGCCGAAGTTGGCCTCGATCGGCACGCCGAGGAAGACGACGTCGACGGTGACGTCGTCATCGGTCGGGTTGTACACCGTGAATGTCTCGCTGATGCCTTCGCCGACCTCGCCGTCGGCGAACCACCATTGGTCGCGCAACGACGGCGCGGCCAGACTCACGTCGTAGCCGAGCCGACCGCCACCGAGGTAGTGCTGCGCCCGGCCAAGCACGACGCGTCCGGATTCGGTGACGAGTTCAACGGCGATCACCGGTTCGTTCAAGACGCCCTCGGCGAGGCGGATCACCTCGACCGACTGCGGCTCGATCACGAACCCCTGGAACGAACCTGGAGTGAATTCACCGGACTGCGTGGCGAAGCGCAGCCGTGCGGTGGCGGGCTCGTCGTACGGGTTGGTCACCAGCAGCGTGGCCACGCTGCCGTCCACCGTGAACCCGTCGGCGAGGTACCACGTGTCGGACGCATCGTTGGCGCACGGCGCCACCGAGTCGCCGGCGGGATGGATCGCCCGCTGCTCGACGAGGCCGCGACCGCCCTCGGTTTCAACCACGACGGATGCGAACTCTCCGGTGGCAAAGGCATCGACGTCGATCGTGGTGGTCGACCACGGTTGCACTTCGATGTCTTGCACTGCTGCCGGGCCATCGGGGGTGAGCACGGTGAAACGACCATTGAGCGGATCGCCGTCGCGGTTGGCCACGACAACCTCGCCTCCGACGCCATCTTCGCCCGATGTCGGGACGCCTGGGCAGAACCAACTCCCCGTGAGTGCATCGGTTTCGGTGACCGACGGCATCCAATCGCCGGCTGGGGTGGAGAAAACCGGATCGGTCTCGGCAGGAGCGGTTCGCCCGACGATGACGATCGATGCGATCGCCACGATGACGACGACCAGGGCCGGTACAGCGCGCCGGCTCATGAGCCCGGCTCCGCTGGAACATCGCCACGGGGCGAATCGCCGTCGACCGGAGCGTCACCGTCGACCGGCTCGCCGCCATCAGCCGGCCCCCCACCATCAACCAGGGCAGTGGGTGCGTCGGCTGCTATCTCCTGGCGGGCGATCTGACCCGTGATGTCCAGGCCTGGATCGAGCGGTGTCGGCTCGACGTCGTCGAGATCGATCAACGTCTCGTCGTCGATCGAGGCGGTCGAACGCGACGCAAGCGGTACCGACACGCGCACGACCATCACCAGTGCGAGCAGCCACAACACCACCTGGAGCCCGACCAGCAGCGTGCGCGTCGTTGCGCTGTCGTACTCGAGTGTCGCTTGACCGCCCGCGGGCACGTCAAAGGCTGTCGTCAGCCCGAAGTCACGACGGGCCGGGATACTGGTGCCGTCGACCGACAACGTCCACGCATCGGCGAAGGGCACCCCAAGGTGGAGCACTCCCGCGTCGATCGCCTCGTTGGCAGCCGTGAGCTGGTCGGCGTCGACAAACACCGGTGTCGCCTCGGAAAGATCGGCACGCACCAGCGCTTCGGCGCCGGCGCGCTCACTGGCCTCGGCTGTTGCCCCAGTGAGCAGGCTGCGAGTAGGGATCCACGCCCGATTCTCGAACAACTCGAGGGTGGGCAACGCCAGCTCGGTCACCAGGTCGAGCTGGTTGTCCAACGACTCCACCAACCCGGCGGGCACCGGGAGGGGATCGTCGAGCGTTGAGTTGACCCCGTCAAACACCGGCACGACGATGAATCGAACACCGAGCG
>JBCBSO010000346.1:0-5000 GCA_039819205.1 Actinomycetota bacterium | reverse complement strand
TTGTCATGATTGTGCGACACTGTGGTCGACCACAGTGTCGCACAATCATGACAACAGATGTCATGTTACGACGCTCATGATCTCAGGTGTGCGCTACTACGACGCCTCCATCGATATCTCCGCCTCACCCATCGCCGTGTGGAACGCCCTCACCGCCGTAGACCAGTACCCCACGTGGGACTCAGGAGTGGTGCGCGTCGAGGGCACGGTCGCCCTCCACAACAAGCTCGCGATCACCTCGGCGGTCAGCCCCGACCGGGCGTTCGCCGCCACGGTTGTCGCGCTCGCTCCACCCGACGGCGACCGCGCTGGCCGGATGGTGTGGCGCGGCGGTATGCCGCTGCGACTGTTCACCGGTGAACGAACGTTTACGGTGATGGCTCGTGACGGGGGAACCCACGTCGACGTGCGCGAGGAGTTCAGTGGGCCGATGCTCGGGCTGATCTGGCGGTCGATGCCCGACCTGCAGCCATCGTTCGATCAGTTCGTCGCTGGGCTTCGTGCTCACGTCGAAGCAACGAAAGGAAACGACTGATGTCGACCACACCACCCGATGTTGAAGGAAGCGGGACGCCTGACGATCCGTGGATCCTGCTCACGCCGCCGGGCAAGTCGGAGTTTGAGGCGTATCGCGACCCTGCGGCCGACCCGCCGGCCCTGGTGGTGCAGGTTGGCGCCACCGAACTGCGCTACCACCTGAGCTGCATCGACGATCTCCACGCGATGCTCACCGACCGCGGCGACTGGATGCTGCTCGGTAACGCCGACGAGCAGAAGGAGGCCAAGCCCGACACCGTCGAGGCATGGGGCCGCTCGTCCGACAATCCGCTCGGTGATTGGTACGGGTTCAAGAAGGGTCTGCGGGGGCGCTTCGGCAACTACGTGCCACCGGTGCTCGAAGTGCTCGGGTTGGCGGAGGTCGAGCACAACGCGCGCAACAACCGCATGCGCGCGCTGTAGCGGCTCGTCAGCGCGGATCGAAGTTGCGCAACCCGGCGATCATGAACTGCGCAAAGGCGTCTGGTCCCACGCGCTCGCTCACGGTGATCGATCGCCCGACGTAGCCGAAGGTATCGATCGCTACGAGCTCGGCGAGGGTGTCGGCATCGCCCTCGAGTTCGCCAGCGTCGACGGCGTCGCCGATGTGGTTGCGTAGGCCATCGACCAAGTAGCGCCGAAGGTCGCGGGCGCGGTCCCCGACCGACTCGTCGACATCGCCGTGGTACACCATCGGAAACGTGCAGAACACGTAGGCCGCAGCGAACGGCTCCTCACGGCCGATGTGGAAGATGCCTGCGAGTAGTTGATGTAAGCGGTCGATCGGCTCTGCGTCGGCGTCGACGTGCGCCAGGATCGCTTCGGCTTGTTCCATCAGGATCACCCGGCTGGCCTCGGCGAACAGTTCGTACTTGTTGCCGTACGCCTTGTAGATCGCCGACGTCGACACGTCGGCGCTCTCGGCAATGTCCTGCACATTGAGCGTGAGTACCGGGTTGCCACGAATCGCGTCCACCGCCGCAGCGGTGATGCGCTGGTGAGTTGCTTCAGAAACGGTTTCGGCCATGGCTCGTCGGCGCCAACCCTAGGCGGACAGCTCAGCGGCGAGGTTTTTCAGCCCGGCCACCATGAACGCCGCGTATTGCTCGGGTGACACATTCTCTGGCGTGGTGATCGACCGGCCCACGTAACCGAACGTGTCGATGGCGCACAGCTCAGCCAGCATTGCCGCGTCGCCATTGAGTTCTCCAGCGTCGATTGCCGCCGCCACGTGGATCTGCAGGCCTTCGATGAGAAAAGCGCGGACGTCACGCGCGTGTTCGACCACATCGGGCCCGGCGTCGCCGTGGTACACCATCGGGAACGCGCAGAATACGTAGGCCGCAGCGAACGGTTCGTCGCGTCCGATGTAGAAGACGCCCTCCAGTGTCTGCCGCAGGCGCTCGAGCGGTGATGCGTCGTCGTCGACCCGATCGCGGATGAGTTGCGCCTGTTCCAGCAGTATCTCGCGGCTGGCGGCAGCAAAGAGCTCGTACTTGTTGCCAAACGCCTTATAGATGGCCGACGGCGACACATCCGCCGCAGCGGCGACGTCTTGAGCATTGATCGCGACCGGTGGACGGTCGCGGATCGCGTCCATCGCCGCCCGCGTGATCCGCTCGCGCGTCGCATCAGAAATCGTCTCGGGCACCGGATACCTCCCAGCGGCGAAACCTAGCGCTCGACGCTCGTCCGACGCCACCAAACGACACCGCCACTCGCCGCCGGCGTTCGCTATCGGCGAGGTTCGAGCGGGGGTCGCGCATTTCCCCTTGGGTGCGACCGATTTCCCCTGGGGTTTTCCGGATTTCCCCGAGGGGGAATGGATGATCCCCGCCAATTCCGCCGGTTGTTCTGATCGTGATTGCCCACATCAACAACATCAACGAAAGGAACGGCGCAATGCACACCACCACAAACACCCACCGGAACACCAATAACAACCAGAACCAGAGCAACACATTTGACACCAATAAGGGAGCATCAATGAGCAACAACAACACGGCCACGATCACCAGCCGGACGAGCCCGCACGCACGCGCCACGCGCCGCAGCGGTCGGACGCGCAAGATCGGCACCGCAGCCATGATCGTCGCCGCACTGCTCGGCGCCGGCAGCTCGGTGATGCCATCGACGACCTTCGCCGCCGAGCCGGCCACCAGCGCAGCAACGGCCCAAGCGGCTGTCATTGAGCCGTTGACGACCGAAGAGCTACAGGAGTTCAGCGCAGCAGCTGATGCGCTGCTCGCCGAGCTGGGTGCCGATGCCGGCTTTCAGGCGGCTCCGAGTTTTTGGGAATCGATCGTCACCTCGATCGGCAGCAAGCTCGGCGAGAAGGTCTTTGGCAAAGTGGTCGAGTTCGGCCTCGATGCGCTTCTCGACGAGCTCGGCCTCGGCGATGGGACCTCGCAAGCGCTGAAGAACATCGAGTCGGCGATCAGCGGAGTGCAGAAGTCGGTCGATGAGAACACGGAGCTGCTCAAGAGCGTGCTGGTCAAGTCGAGCTGGGACAAGTTCGAGCTCGCGGAGAGCGACGTGCAGGCAGCCGCCGGCCTGGTCAGCAAGACCACCAAGTCGATCGCCGGCTTCGAGGACAAGATGGCCGCCGGGCTCATCGAGTCGCCGAGCGCCAGTGACATCGACGACATGTGGGACTGGACGACCGGCGCGATCACCACCCTCGAAGGCAAGATCGCCGGTGGCGCAGGGACGATGGCGTTCTTGCAGGAGGCCGTGACGTCACAGAACCCCGAACAGGGGTGGAAGATCCTCGAGCAATACCGCGGCCATTACCGCAACGTGATGGCGCAGGCGCTGGTGAACCTGGCGTGGCTCGTCGAATATGACGACCTGACGGACAAGACCCTCGTGGTCTTCCACGACGTCGCCGTCGACTCCGCCGAGGACACCGTCGCGGCAATGTACGAAGGCGTCGGGGCGATCTACCAGAACCCCGTTGCATTCAACCAGCAACGCGACCGCCCATTCGGCAACGCGCCGCAGCGCTCCGCTGGCACGACGGTGCACCTCACCAACAACCGTCCGGGAACGATGTACGCCAGCGGGAACCGGCCAGTTGCGGTCGGTGAAACCACGTCGCCGGTGCGCACCGGCGATGCGGCCCGAACGATGTACAACCGCCTGCGGGCCGAGTTCGAAGCCGGCAAGAAGAACGGCCGAAACTTCGAAGAGCATCTCGAGTGGCTTGGGATCCCGACCACCGTGGTGCACGCCAACACGATCCAGGTGAAAGATCCGTTCATCACCGGCCCGAAGAGCTGGCCGCACTACGAGGGCAACGTGTCGTGGAACCAGACGAGGGTGTCGGGTGACACCATCAAGGACGAGAGCAAGAAGAAGTCCTTCACCGGTTCGAGCCGATCGGACATGGAGGCTGAGCTCGAGGCGTATCGGGCCAGCAAGTACGAGGCCGCGCAGTTCCACTCGCCGTACAAGGTGACCGTCGAGTCCAACGCGGCGGGCCTCGCGGTGTCGTCGGATCCGCATGCCGTCGAGATCGCTCGTGCTGGATTCCAGGTGGAGGTCGGCGAGTCGACCAAGGCGAACGACGCCGGAGCGTTGACCGTCGAGAACGTCGGCGACTACGACATGCTGTACTTCCTCGACGCCAAGACCGGCTACTGGCTGGGGTCTGCCGACATCGGTGGCGGCTCGGTGGACAACGTCCGGCTCGACGCGCCGACGCCCGGTGACGAGAACGGCCCGGGTGGGGTGCAGATCGTGATCGGCAACGACGTGCCCGATGCCGACATGACGATCGTGCCGGTGGCATCGACGGTCGTGGACACCGACCATCTCACGCCGAACGACAACGGCAAGATCAAGTTCTCCTCGATCACCGTCGTCGACAGCCTGAGCTGACAACCTGCGACGAGCACAGCTGAGCCGGCATCCCGGCTCGAATCGAAGGAACCGGCGCCCCGTGGGCGCCGGTTCCTTCGCGTGCTTCGCTGGTCAGTGGGTGGCCACGCAGAACTCGTTGCCCTCGGGGTCGGCCAACGTGGTCCAGCGCAATCCCCACTCCTCTTTGTCGTGGACGTGGGTTGCGCCGAGCTCGATCAACCGGGCGACCTCCACCTCACGGTCGCTCGCTTCGAGGTCGAGGTGCACCCGGTTCTTCAGCGTCTTGTCCTCCGGCACCTGAATGAACATCATCGGCTGGGCGCCGGGAGCGGGGTTCTCGCGACCGATCGACGCGAAGAACTCGCTCACGGGTGGGCCCTTGCGGTCGATCTCCATACCGAGCGCGGCCGACCAGAACTCGGCCAGAGTCTGCGCGTTGCGGCAATCGACGGTGACGGCAGCGATTCCAAGGGTCATGACGGGCGCTCACTTTCTGCGGCAAGTGTTGTTGATCCGGCTGTTGTTGATGGTGCGTCCGATCGTTCGATCGGCCACGAGATCTCGGTCCGCAACTGATCGGGTGGCAGGAGTTCACCGGT
>JBCBSO010000345.1:0-5008 GCA_039819205.1 Actinomycetota bacterium | reverse complement strand
CCCTTCTGTCACGCCCGGGTTGACGAGTGAGCCCGTCACGCAACTCGTGACAGATGGGGTCTGACCCCAACGGTCACGTGAGCGCGTCGAGCAGCGCAACGACCTCGTCGGCGAAGTCGTCGGGGTCGAGTGGCTCTTCGAAGATGCCCGCACGCAGGAGGAGCGTGGCGGGAACCGCATCGGTGACCATGTCTAACTGCGGGTGGTCATCGCCGATCACCGCGCCGATCGAGGTACGAATCGTGCCGCGCACGGTGGTGCGCATCACCTCGTCGACGGCGGCGCCCAGCTCGTCGTGGTGCCGGGCGGCCGCAAGGACGCCGATGAACGATCCACCCTTGCCGCACATCTTGTCGGCGAGACCGACGAAGAGCATCCGCAGGTCGGCACGCGGGTCGCCCGACGACGGGCGTTCGGTCGGTGCATCGTGGCGCATCGCCGCTGCCACCAACGCTTCCTTGGTCGGCCAGCGGCGGTAGATCGTGGCCAGTCCCGCGCCGGCACGGCTGGCCACGTCCTGCACACGGAACCCTTCCCAGTCCACCTCGTGGATGAGCTCGACCGCCGCATCGAGGATCGCCGCGGTGCGGTCCGCATCGCGCGGCCGGCCGCGGCCGAGTGGCTCGTCGACCTGTTCGGCCGCGGCGGCGGCGAGATCCGAGGGCGACATGCGTCACATGATAGCGAGAGTCTTGACTTCCGGAAATCCGCGTTTCATACTGAAGCCTCGATTACCGGAAACGATGCCTCTCGGTAGCGTCGGCTTCCGGTGATCAGGAACCGTTACGTCCACCGCCTTATTCATTCACTCACCTACTCCGGAGCAGCGATGCCAACCGATCTCACCCCCCGCCAACGCACCGGCGTGCTCATCACGATGTGCCTCGCGCTCATCGCCGTGGTCGCCTCGGTGTCGGGCCTCAACGTGGCTCTCAACGACCTCGCCGTCGAACTCGACGCCAGCACGGGACAAGTGCTGTGGATCGTCAACGCCTACACCCTCACCCTGGCTGCGCTGCTGCTCGGCATCGGCGAACTCGGCGATCGCTTCGGGCGACGTCGTGTGCTGATGATCGGCCTGGCGGTCTTTGCCGTGGCCAGCGGGGCAGCGGCCTTCGCCGATAGCGCCACGATGATGATCGCCTTCCGGGCGCTCGCCGGCCTCGGCGCAGCGATGATCATGCCGGCCACGTTGTCGATCATCACGTCGGTGTTCCCCGCTGACGAGCGCGGCCGAGCCGTCGGCATCTGGGCCGGCTTCGCTGGCGCCGGGGGCATCCTCGGCCTTTTTGTGTCGGCGGCGATCATCGATGCCGTCACGTGGCCGTGGCTGTTCGCCTTCCCGGTGATCATCGCCATCGCCTCACTCGTGGCCACGATCGCCCTGGTTCCCGAGAGCCGCAACGAGCACCACGACGGGTACGACCTGATCGGCACCGTGTTGTCGATTCTCGCAGTCGGTGGGGTCGTGCTCGGAATCCACGAAGGCCCCGAGATCGGTTGGGGCGAACCGCTCACCGTGGGCTCCTTGATCATCGGCGTGCTCGCCTCCGTCGGCTTCGTCGCTTGGGAGTGGCGTACCGCAGTTGCCCACGACGCAGGCGCCTCGATTGCTCCGGTGCTCGACGTGCGCATCTTCTCGAACCGCAACCTCGCTGCCGGATCGATGTCGCTCGTGCTCGTGTTCATGCTGGTGTTCGGCGTGTTCCTCGTGGTGCTGCAGTACCTGCAAGCGGTGCTCGACTACTCCGCTCTTCAGGCGGCGACGGGACTGCTCCCGATGGCCGTGGTGATGATGGGGCTGTCGCCAAGTGCACCACGCCTCGCCGAACGATTCTCGTTGCGCACCGTGTTGGTCGTGGCCAGTGCTGGGATCACCGTCGGCTTCGTCACGCTGGCCATGGCCAGCAGCGACCCCAGCTACTGGGCGATCTTGCCCGGGCTGCTGCTCGTCGGTGCAGGCGTCGGCTTGGCGATGTCGCCATCGACCACCGCGATCACCGAATCGCTGCCGGCCGAGAAGCAGGGTGTTGCCTCGGCGCTCAATGACACGGTGCGTGAGGTCGGATCGGCACTCGGTATCGCCTTGATCGGCTCGTTGCTGTCGTCGGGCTACCGCTCGAGCATCGCCGACACCGCCGAGACGCTGCCCGAGCCCCTCGCTGAACCGGTCGAAGAAGGCATCGGTCAAGCGCTGGCAGTGGCCGGCGAACTCGGGCCGCAGGGTGCCGAGCTGGCCACCGCTGCACGTGACGCGTTCCTCGACGGGTGGGCGACGTCGATGACGGTCGCTGCAGTGCTCGCCGCAGTCACCGGCGTGGCGGCGTTCGTCGTTGCCGGTCGTCGCCCTGTCGTGACTCCCGAACCCGGGCAGGTGCTGATCGACGCCTGACGACGCGTTCGCATTGCACTTCCCAGGGACGTTGGTGGTCGTACAGGCGACCAACGTCCCTGGTGCGCGAGGCGGCATCGGCGCACGATGGACGTATGGATCGTGTGGACCAAGCGCGTGCGGACATCGGTGAGCTCATCGGCGATCCCGCCCTCACATATCGCCAACGTGTCCAGGCGCTGGCGATGGCGGCGGAGAACCTCCTCGAGCCACCGCTGGTGAGCTCGGCCTGCATGGCGGCGATCGACGCCGGCATCGTCTGCGACATGGGGGAAGGCCACGCGCCCTATCGGCCGCGCTACACCCTCCCGGACTACCAGGCGCTGGTCGCCAACGGCAGCGAGTTCCTCGAGTTGCCTGCGCCGTCGACGTTCGACGATGCCACGACCCTCCTATTGGCGGCGTACGCCAACGTCCCATCGATCACCGGTTATCCGGTGTGGTTTGGTGATCTCGATGCCGTGCTCGCGCCCTTTGCGGACGAGCTCGACGACGATGATCTGCGTGCCGCGCTGCGCCGGTTCTGGATACTGCTCGACCGGCTGTTTCCCGACGCGTTCGCCCACGCCAATCTTGGCCCCGCCGATTCGCGCCTGGCACGGGAGGTGCTGGCGATCCATCGCGACGCCCGGCAGGTGGTTCCGAACCTGACCCTGAAGGTCGACCCCGAGGCAACTCCCGATGCGCTCGTGCTGGAAGCGATGCGCACTGTGGCGGCGGTGGGCCAGCCGCACGTGGTCAACCATCCGATGATGGTCGCCGACCTCGGCGAGCGGTACGGCGTCGTCAGCTGTTACAACTCACTCCCCGTCGGGGGTGGATCACACACGCTGGTTCGCCTCAACTTGCACGCTGCTGCCCAGGCCCACACTGGGCCGGCGACCACGTTCGTGACCACCACGTTGCCCGTGTATGCCGAACTCGCGGCCGAGCTGATCGAGTCGCGGGTGCGCTTCCTGGTGGAGGCCGCCGGGTTCTTCGATCACTCGTGGTTGGTCGCCGAGGGTCTCCTGTCGCTCGATCGATTCACCGCGATGTTCGGTGTGTTCGGGTTGGCCGAGTGCGTCGCCCATCTCCGCGCTGGACTCGATGGCCGCTACGGGCACGACGCTGCTGCGAACGAGCTGGCGCATGAGATCGTCGCCGCCGTGGCGGCGCTGGTTGCCGAGCGACCGATGGCTTACTGCGAGGCCACCGCCGGCCGTGCGTTGCCGCACAGCCAGGCTGGGCTCGACAGCGACGAGGGCGTCACTGCAGGGGCGCGCATCCCCGTCGGTGAGGAGCCCGACGTGTATCAGCATCTGCGGGTGGTGGCCCCCAACCATCGACACTTTGCTTCCGGGGTGAGCGACATTGTGCGGCTCGACGACACCCTCGCCGACAATCCGCAGGCCGCGGTCGACATCACCGCAGGCGCATTGGCGATGGGCATGCGCGACGTCACCTTCGAGGTCGACGGCGGTGAGTTCGTGCGCGTCACCGGGTACCTGGTTCGCCGGGCCGACCTGGCCCATCTCGCAGCGAGTCCCGACCATGGCGTGCGCCACTCCAGCACCGTCCTCGGCGCCGCATCGTTCACCAACGCCGCACTCGATACGCGCACCGTGCAACGGGTCCGCAGCCATGAACGCGATGCCCGCCCTCGTCGCTGACATCGTTCGGTCGTCGTTCGTCGACGGCCCCGGCAATCGCTATGTGGTGTTCTTTCAAGGGTGCACCTTCAACTGCTTGGCGTGCCACAATCCGCACACGATCGGGGTGCACCCCACGGCCGACACCCGTCAGATGTCGGTGTCTGAGATCGTCGCCGACGTTGCCGAGAGCGCGCCGTTCATCTCTGGCGTCACCGTGTCCGGCGGCGAGGCGACGTGTCAGTCGACAGTGGTCGCTGAGTTGTTCGCCCAGCTGGCCGGTGATCCGCGGACGGCGCACCTCACCCGCCTCGTCGACAGCAATGGCGACGCCGATCGGGTGGTTTGGGAGTCGCTGGCTCCGGGGATGCACGGCGCCATGATCGACCTCAAGGCGTTCGACGACGATGTTCACCAGCTGCTCACGGGCAGGAGCAACCAACGCGTGCTCCAGTCGCTGCGTTGCCTCGACGAGCTCGATCGACTGGCCGAGATCCGTCTGCTGGTGGTCCCTGGGCTCAACGACGACGCCGAGATGCTCGCTCGCACCGCACGGTGGATCGGCGAACTCGCCAGCACACCACGGATTCGCGTCATCGCCTTTCGCCACGCCGGCACCCGACCGATCGCCCGTCGTCTCCGTGAAGCAACGAGCGCCGACATCGAGGCGGTCGTGACCGTGCTCGTCGCGCAGGGCATTGACCGTGCACGGATCGCCGCGTCGGTGAGCTAGCGGTCGCGCCGGACGTCGATGACGACGCAACCTGCGACGATGACGACATGGGGACGACGGTGTCGCAGGATCAGCGACTCCTGACCGCGCGCACGCTGCCGTACTACCTCGGTGGGTTTCTGGGACCGTTCGGCACGATGGTGGTGATCGCCATCTACCCCGAGCTGCGCGACGAGTTCGACGTGGGCACGGAAGCCGTCAACTGGTCGTTCAGCGGCTACCTGCTGCCGATGGCCGCGCTGATGTTGGTAT
>JBCBSO010000344.1:0-5021 GCA_039819205.1 Actinomycetota bacterium | reverse complement strand
GCCGATACCGCACGGCTGATCCCCACACCGCTGGCGCGTGCCATGTTCATGAAACTCGACACGAAGTTGCCGCTCTGGCTGGCAATGCCGATCGATCAGCCGTGCGGTATCGGCGGGCAACGCGGCAGCCGTGTCGGTAGCGGACTACCTCGAGTGGTACGCCGACGACCCCGCCACCAACGTCGGGTTGGCGTATCTCGAAGGCATCACCGATGGACGCGCCCTGTTCGATCAACTCGCCCGAGCTGCTGCCGCGCAGCCGTTGGTGATCGTCAAGGGCGGCGCGACTGAGGGTGGGTCCCAGGCAGCTGCGAGCCACACCGGCGCACTGGCCGCCGACGACAAGGTGTTCGATGGCGCGTGTCGGTCCGCTGGAATCATCCGGGCGGCATCGGTGACCGAAGCCTTCGAGACCGCGGCAACCTTCGCCACGCAACCTCCCTCGGCGGGCCCCAACACCGTGGTGCTGACCACCGCGGGCGGCTGGGGTGTGGTCACCGCCGACGCCATCACGCGTGCCAAAGAACTCGAACTCCTGCAGTTGCCTGATGATTTGCGTGCCGCGATCGACGAGTTGCTTCCGCCACGGTGGAGCAAGAACAACCCGGTCGACTGTGCCGGCGGAGAGACGCGCGACACGATTCCGGCGGTGCTCGAGCTGATCGCCGCGCATCCGATGGTGCACAACGTGATCTACCTCGGCTTGGGGATCCAGAGCAACCAGGCGCGGATGATGCGCGAGGGACGCTTCTACCCCGATCACGGCCTGGAACGAATCGTCGCCTACCACGAGCGCCAAGACGCCCGATTCGCCGAAGCCGCCGCCGAGCTCAGCCAGTCGACGGGCAAGCCAATTCTGGTGGCCACCGAGTTGGCCACTGCCGATCCTGACAACGCCGGACCCGCAGCGGTGCGCGCCAGCGGTCGGTTCTGCTACCCGAGCGGCGAACGGGCGGTCGCCGCGCTTGCCCACCTCGTGGCCGACGGGAGTCGGAGAGCCCGGTGACGCGCCGCCGTCGTCGTCGTCCACTCCTCGGACCGTTGCTCGTGGTGCTGGCGATCGCCGCAATTCCGGCGATCGCCTTGTTCGCCGCATACCGCTGGGCCGACGACCGTGCCGATGCATCCGATGCCGCCGAACCGGTTCCGCCGACCGCCGTGCCGGTTGCCGGCGCCACGGTAGGAGCCCCGCTGAACACCGAGTTGCTCACGGTCCGACGCGTGCCGACGGCGATCGCCAGAGCCCAGAGCGTCGACGCCTTTGCCGCCGAACTGTCGCCGGTGCTGGCGTCGCTCAACGACCGCAGCTGCGGCGCGGTGTCGGTCGACGGGCTGCCCGTTGCGGCGACCAACGCCGACGAGGCAGTCATCCCCGCCAGCGCCCACAAGGTGGTCATCGCGGCGGTCGCCTTGGAGATTCTCGGGCCTGACTTCGTGTACGAGACGAGTGCTGCGGCGGCGACCGCGCCCATCGACGGCGTTGTAGCCGGCGACCTGTACCTCGTCGGTGGTGGTGATCCGCTGTTGACGTCGGACTGGTACCCCACGTCGAACCTCGAGCGCTATCCGGTGCTCTCCCCAACACGCTTGGAACAACTCGCCGACGACCTTGTCGGTGCTGGGGTCACCGCAGTCGACGGCGGCGTGATCGGCGACGGCTCGCGTTACGACGACGAGTGGTACGCCCCAGGATGGGGTGACGGCGTTGCTGGACTCGACGCAGGCCCGTACGACGCATTGCTGGTGAACGACGCGCGCGTGCTGGGCGATGCCCAGCGCAGCGCCGATCCCGTGCTTGCGGGCGCGCGTGAGTTCCAACGTCTACTCACCGAGCGGGGGATCACCGTTGGCGGCGAACCGGGAACCGGTGTGGCCCCCGCTGACGCGGTCGACCTGGCGACGATCGAATCGGTGCCGTTGAGCGAGTTGGTTGGCGAGATGCTGATCAACAGCGACAACAACACCGCCGAACTCGTGCTGAAAGAGATCGGCCTGGCGGCTTCCGGAGCGGGGACGCGCACGGCCGGCGCCGACGCAGTCATCGCCACGCTGGCGGAGTGGGGCATCGACACCGACGGGCTTGTGATCGCCGATGGCTCGGGACTGGCACCCGGCAACCAGTTGAACTGTGCCGCGTTGCTCACCGTGCTTGCACACACCGACCTGGCCGCCGCATTGCCGGTCGCTGGCGAGACCGGCACGCTCGACGATGTGTTCACCGACCATCCTCTGGCCGGACAGCTGACGGGCAAAACCGGCACGCTGAACAACCCCCCGTTCAACATCGACCCGCCAGCGGTGAAAGCGCTCGCCGGCTATGTGCCGGTCGATGGGGGAGGGGCGATCGAATATGTGCTGATTCTCAACGGTCCGACGATTTCGGACCAGAGCGAATACCGGCCGACCTGGAACGCGTTGGCTGACGCCTTGGCGACCTACCCCAACGGTCCGACTCCCGCCGAACTCGGACCGCGCTGACCGAGCACGAAGATGGCGGACGAAGAACAGCCCACCGAGGGACTGGGCGACGACACCGGTGGGATGCGCCTCGACCTCGTCCGCCAACCAGCGCGTTATCCGCGCACCCCGCTGCTGGCGCTGTTGATCGTCGCCGTCGTTCCGGCGGTCGCCCTGCTCGTGTTGTTTCGATGGACCGACGATCGCGCCGACAGTTATGACTCGGCGCGGGAACTCGAGGCGCTCGACGCACCACCGACCACCGTCGACGGCGATGGCGATGATGCCGACGATGCGGAAACAGCCGACGACGAGCCGATGGCCGACGCCCTCGACGTCGAGCTGTTCGACTACCGACGTGCGCCCGAACCGATTGCGCTCGTGGCGTCGGTCAATCGGCTCGCCGAAGCCGTCGAGCCGGTCTTCACCTTTGTCAGCAGCGACAGCTGCGCCGCGATTTCCGTCGACGGCGTCGCCGCGGCATCGTTCAACCCCGACCTCCCGGTGATTCCAGCGAGTAATCAAAAGCTCCTGACGGCGCTGGCCGCATGGGAGGTGCTCGGCCCCGAGCATCGGTTCACCACACGCGTGACGGCTCCACCCATCGTCGACGGAATCGTGACGGGCGACCTGTATCTCATCGGTGGTGGAGACCCCCTGCTGACCACCGACGACTTCCCGATCGAGGACGACTTCTATCCCGCGTTCAACACCACGTCGCTCGACGCGCTCGCAGACGCCGTCGTCGCTGCGGGCGTGCAAGTCGTCGGCGGGGCAGTGGTCGGCGACGGCACGCGATACGACGATGAATACGCCGTCGACAGCTGGGGCCCCGGCGTGGCCTTCGTCGACGCTGGGCCGTACGACGCGCTCTTCGTCAACGACGGGCGCGAGCTTGGGAACAGCGGGCCGTCCGCCGATCCAGTCGACGCCGCCGCCGACGAGTTCGAACGGCTGCTCGAAGCGCGCGGCGTGATCGTCAACAACGGCAGCACGATCGGTGTCGCCGACCCCGCCGCGGCGGAGATCGCCGCCGTGCAGTCGGCACCACTTGCGGATGTGCTCGCCGAGATGCTGACCAACAGTGACAACAACACCGCCGAGCTGATGGTCAAGGAGATCGGCGTGGCCGACGCGGGCGAGGGCAGTCGCGCGGCTGGCCTGACGGCGATGGATCGCGTGCTGCGCGAGCGCGGTGTCCCGATGGACGGGGTGGCCTTCTTCGATGGTTCCGGCTTGAGCCCGCAAAACCGGGTGACCTGCGCGACGGTGCTCGAAGTGATTCATCAACTCGGCGCAACGCCGGTTGCCGATGGCATGTCGGTGGCCGGCGAGCGGGGCACGCTGGCATTCGAGTTCGTCGATCATCCCGTCGCCGGCCGGCTGACCGGCAAGACCGGCACATTGAACAACGAGCCCTTCGACGCTGAGCCGCCGGCAGTGAAGGCCTTGGCGGGCTATCTCGATCAGGGCGAGGCCGGAACTGTCGAGTTCGCGCTCATCTTGAACACTCCGGACGTGACCGTCGACGACAAGTATCGGCCGCTCTGGCTAGCGCTTGCCGAACGCCTCGACACGTTCCCTTCGGGCCCGAGCGCCGGCGAGCTCGGCCCAGCACCCTCGTAGCGCCACCAGTAGCCTCGACGCCGTGGCTGTGATGCCGATGTTCCCGCTCGGTACCCCACTACTGCCGGGTGGAGTGTTGCCGTTGCACGTGTTCGAGCCGCGTTACCGGCAAATGGTGATCGACTGCTTGCAGGCGGACGGCGAGCCCGAGTTCGGTCAGGCGTTGATTACCCACGGGAGCGATGCCGGCGGCGGCGATCAGCGGGCGATGATCGGCACGGTCGCCCGCATGCTCAACATCGAAGCGCTCGACGAGGGTCGGTACGCGCTCGTTGCGGTCGGCACCCAGCGCATCCGCATCAACGCGTGGTTGCCCGACGACCCGTACCCGATGGCCGACGTCGACACGTGGCCCGAGGAGCACCCCGACCCCACCGGACTCGCCGACGACGTTGCGGCTGCACATGAGCGGGTCCGTGCGGCGCTGGAGATGGCCGCCGAAGTGGAAGGCGTCGAACTCGACGTCGACACCGACATCGCCGACGATCCGCTCGTGGCGACGTATCACCTCGCCACACTGGCGCCGATCGGCCCGGCCGACCGGTACCGACTGCTCGCCGCGCCCGGCCCGGCCGAGCGGCTCGCTGAGCTCGACGCGATCCTCGACGACGTCGAAGCAATGCTCAAATTCCGGCTTTCGTGATAGAAACGTACGCCGTGTCGGAGTCGAACACGCCCAAGCCCGCCGACGATCCCTCCCTCGGGGAGATCGTCGACACGGTCAAGGCGTACGCCAAACAGGAGACGATCGGGCCGCTCAAGGGAGCAGGACGGTGGCTCGGGTTCGGCGCAGCCGCTGCGCTGTTCCTCGGCATCGGGCTCGTGTTCGTGCTCGTCGGCCTCCTCCGACTGTTGCAGACCGAGTGGGATCGCTCGGCCAGCGGGTCGCTGTCGTGGCTGGCCTACCTGATCACCTTCGCCGCGGCTGGGGTGATCCT